>JALXFI010000339.1 GCA_027069035.1 bacterium | reverse complement strand
TAATTATATATGGTATTATATTCTTGCTTTTATTGTTTTGCTTTCTTTAGTTGTCTTACTCTATAAAAAGGATAAGAGGATAACATTTTTTTTTGCCTGGTTTATTATTACCCTTTTACCCACAAGCCTGTTGCCATTAAATACAGTAATGGCCGAGAAGCGAATTTACCTTTCCGGTATTGGAATAGCTGGTGTTGTAAATGCGTTGTTTATAAGGGTATATCTAAGATATGTTATGAAAAAAGGTGTTCTTTATAAACTTTTCATAACATTGATTATAATTATTGTCTTTATATATTCTGTTGGCACATTTGCAAGGAACAGGGTCTGGAAGGATGAGTATTCTTTGTGGAGTGACGCTGTTAAAAAGTCACCTGACTCCCCTCTGTCTTATCAAATGCTTGGGGAGGGTTATATGCTAAAAGGTGAATTGAATAAAGCTATAAATGCTTTTGAAAGATCAATATCCTTAAATCCAAGAGATGGAAGAGTATACAACAGTCTTGGTATTGCTTTTTATAGGAAAGGTTTGTTTAACAGAGCCATTGACAGTTTTAAAAAGGCCAAGTTTCTTTCACCCAGGAGATCTGAAATTTACAATAACCTTGGAAATGTTTATTATAAATTGAAAGATTATACTGATGCAATAGATATGTATAATCAAGCTATAAAGATTAACCCTGAATTCAGTCATGCTTATAGCAATATGGGTAATGTTTTTTTTGTTAAAGGCGATAGAGATAAGGCTATATATTATTATAAAAAGGCCGTTGAAATAGATCCTACTAATAGCGGCGCAATAAAATATCTTAAGAGACTTTCTTCTTACGAATGAAAAGAACTTATTGATTTGACACTCAGGTCGTAAAAAGATATCTTCAGATACATAAACTTTTGCAAAAAAGTATGGAATACTTGGTTTTTGGTGAACTTATGAAACTTAAATTGTTTAAATAATGTGTAAGGGACTATAAAGGGATGTCAGAATACAAGAAAAGACCGAGTGTAAGTGTTATTATACCCGTTCATAATGAGGCAATGAACATAGGTGAGCTTTTAGATCAAATCAATTCAATAAAAAAATCTGATTGGGAGATCGTTGTTATTGACGATGGTTCCAATGATGATTCGGCCTCTATTGCCAGAGGAAAAGGCGCTTGCGTGGTTTTACATCCATACTGCATAGGTAACGGGGCGGCGATAAAATCAGGATTGAGAAAGGTTAAAGGGGATATTGTTGTTATGATGGATGGGGATGGGCAGCATAGCCCGGAGGATATCCCAAGACTTTTAAAAGAGATGGACAGTTATGATATGGTAGTGGGCGCAAGGGACTGGAGTTCTCAGAGCGGCTTTATGCGCGCTGTTGGGAATAAAATATACAATATATTTGCCGGTTATGTTGCGAAGATAAAGATACCAGACCTCACCTCAGGTTTTAGGGCGGTTAAAAGAAAGATAGCGGTAAGATATATCTATATGCTTCCAAACACCTTTTCATATCCGACAACCCTGACACTTTCTTTTATGAGAGCAGGCCACAGGGTGGGTTTTGTCCCTATCACTACAAGAGCAAGAAAGGGAGAGAGTAAGATACATATTATAAGAGACGGAGTAAGATTTTTTCTTATTATTTCAAGGATAGCGACGGTTTTCTCACCATTCAGGGTGTTTTTGCCTATCAGCGGAATATTGTTCCTTTTTGGTGTGGCGTATTATCTTTACTGGTTGATTGTTGCACATCGTTTTACCAATATGGCACTGCTTTTAATTTTGCTGAGTGTGATTATCTTCCTTATGGGTTTAATTTCCGAACAAATTGCGCAGCTTAGATATGAAAAAACTGAAGATACGGAATGAGTTTATGTTTTTAGGGTATATTAATATAAATCAAGTGATTAACAAAGTGCATATATTTATCCTGCTTGTGGTATTTATTTTATCAGGTTGTTCTTTTTATCCCGATACAGTATCTGCTGAAGATATTAATGTGCTGGTCTTAAATTACCATGGCATAAAGGCTGCTCCGGATAATAGATATACTGTAACGATTAATGATTTTGAGAAACAAATAAAATATCTCTATAGTGAAGGCTATCACTCCATATCCCTTGATGATTATAAGGATTGGCTTGCAGAGGGCAAAGGATTACCGTCAAGGCCTGTGCTGCTTACCTTTGACGACGGCCTTAAAGACCATTATGAAAAGGCAATGCCTATTTTAAAAAAGTATGGTTTTGTCGGCACAGAGTTTGTAATAGTTAATAGTATTGGTAAAAGTATTTCAGCAGAGCAGATTAAAACCATGATTCAAAATGGCTGGTCTGTGGGTTCGCATACACTTAACCACAAGAAGCTTGTTTGGTTGGGCAGGGAAGAGATGCGCAGAGAAATTGCCGAATCCAAGAGCAGGTTGGAAGCCCTTTTTAATGTAAAAGTGGATTTTTTTGCCTATCCATATGGCTATTTCGATGATCATGTAGAAAGTGAAGTTAAGCTATCCGGTTACACAGGCGCTTTTACAATTATTCCAGGGATAAACAATATAAAAAAGTTACCCTTTGAACAGAGAAGGATAATGGTTACAAGGTTCTTTTCTCTCGATATATTTAAAAAATTTGTGAGCGGTGATAAAGAGAGCTTAATAAGAGACTACCAATCTGAAGTAGTTCAATATTTTAGGCGAAGGCTCTTTAAACCTGCGGAGATTATAGCAAAGGAACTTCTGGATATGGATAAAGATAACAAGCTTGCAAAACTTGTGTTGAAACACATTGATATTGCCAGGGGTGATTCAAAATAAGTGAATGCATGAAAGTTCTCTACTTTGGAACCTATTCAAAAGGGACGGGTTACCCAAGAAACGACACGATTATAAAAGGGCTTAAGTTAAACGGAGTGGAGGTTGTTGAGTGTCACTACCCTCTCTGGAGAGGAGTTAGTGAAAAGAGTATAAAATCTTATGGCTTTTTTTATTATATCAAATTATTCCTCAGGCTTTTGACCGCATATATCGATCTATCGGTAAATTTTTTAAAGATAAAAGATTATGATCTGATTATCGTTGGATATACCGGACATATCGATATATTCTTTGCCCGCCTTTTAAATATCCGTGGAAAAAGACCCCTTGTCTTTGATGCTTTTATATCCCTTTATGATACAGTTGTTATAGATAGAGGGTGGTTTAAAAAGTCTTCTCTTCTTGCCCGCGCTCTCTGGTATATCGATAAGAAAGCATGTGATATTGCAGATCTTGTTCTGCTTGATACCAATGAACATATAAAGTATTTTTGTCGGGAGTTCGGACTTCCCCAACAAAAATTTTTAAGGGTTTTTGCCGGAGTTGAAGATGTTTTTTGGGGAGATGAGTATGTAGTTGATGAGAGTACAGGTAATAAAACAGATGTACTTAAGGCTGTTTATTTTGGGACATATGTCCCTCTCCATGGTGTTGATACTATTGTTTATGCGGCTAAAAGACTTGAAGGAGAGAATATAGAGTTTTTGCTTATTGGCAACGGACAGAAATTTAAGAATATAAGGGAACTTGCAGAAAGTCTGCAACTTACAAACCTTACTTTTATTAACAGATGGGTTACTGCACAAGAATTGAAGGGATTTATAATGGATTCCGATGTATGTCTCGGTATATTCGGTGAGTCTGATAAGGCCAAGCGGGTAATACCTTTCAAGGTCTTTAACTGCATGGCAATAGGTAAGGCTGTTATTATGGCCGATACCCCTGCGGCAAGGGAGCTTCTTATAGACGGGTATAATGCCGTTTTAGTGCCATCAGGCAACCCTTTATTGCTTGCAGAAGCGATACTAAGGCTTAAATCTAACAGAAAACTGTTGAAAGAGTTGGGCTTAAGGGCAAGGGATACTTATTGCAATAATGTTTCTCCTTATGTTTTAGGCAAGACCCTCAAGGATGCTTTAAATAAATTAGTGAAGCATTGATCAAAAAACCTCCGGTATTCATATTAAAAAGAGAGTTTATTATTTTGAGGAGTCAAGGAAGGGGGTTAGATCCGAGACTTTCGTATCTCAATTTTAGACTCATAACGTGCAACCCGTAACTTGCAACGCCGCGTTACATCCTACATCTCGTATTTCAGTCTCTTCAGAGTCTTCAGTGGTTATACTCAAATCCCGCGATAGCGGGATTTGAAATTGGCAATACATCTTTAACTGCTGTGTTCTCGGCGATTTTCTTTCTCACCGCAGA
>JALXFI010000338.1:8005-12757 GCA_027069035.1 bacterium | reverse complement strand
CCGTTAACGTCGTCTTGCCATGATCTACATGACCTATCGTGCCTACATTGATATGCGGCTTTGTCCTCTCAAACTTAGCCTTAGACATAATCTATACCTCCTTAAGATTCTATAAGTTTCATGCGGACAATCTGTTTACAATTCCATCAGATATCGACACAGGAACCTGTTCATAATGGGAAAACTGCATCGTATATGTAGCGCGTCCCTGAGTAGCAGACCTCAGATCTGTAGAATATCCAAACATCTCGGCAAGGGGCACCTTTGAGTGTATTACCTGCACATTATTGCGCACTTCCATCCCAAGTATCTTACCTCTCCTTGAATTAAGGTCCCCTATAACATCTCCCATAAACTCCTCAGGCACAACTACTTCCACATCCATGACAGGTTCGAGCAATACAGGGTTTGCCTTCCTTGCACCCTCCTTAAAACCCATAGAGCCGGCTATCTTAAAAGCCATTTCGGACGAATCCACTTCATGAAAAGACCCGTCATACAGGGTCGCCTTAACATCAACAACAGGGTAACCCGCAATGATACCCGTCTCCATCGCCTCTACAATACCACCCTCAACAGCAGGTATATATTCCTTTGGAATCGCTCCGCCGGTAATCTTATTAGAAAACTCAAAACCACTGCCGGGTTCATTCGGCTCTAACTCGAGATATACATGTCCGTACTGTCCCCTGCCACCCGACTGCCTGACAAACTTACCTTCCGCCTTAACATGGCCTGTTATAGATTCTCTGTAGGCAACCTGTGGTTTGCCCACGCTTGCCTCAACCTTAAATTCCCTGAGCAAACGATCAACGATCACCTCAAGATGAAGCTCTCCCATACCTGATATAATAGTCTGCCCCGTATCCTCATCGGTTCTTACTTTAAATGACGGATCCTCTACTGAAAGCTTGTTTAAAGAGTCCGCCAGTTTGTCCTGGTCTGCTTTAGTCTTCGGCTCAATGGCTATAGATATAACAGGCTCAGGAAATTCCATGGTTTCAAGAATAATAGGGTTTTTCTGATCCGAAAGCGTATCTCCGGTAGTTGTACTCTTAAGACCCACGGCTGCCGCTATATCGCCGGCAAAGACCTTTTTTATATCTTCGCGTTTGTTGGCATGCATCTTTAAGAGCCGCCCCACCCTCTCTTTCCTGCCCTTTGTTGCATTATAAACATATGAACCAGACTCAAGCATGCCTGAATACACCCTGAAGAATGTAAGTTGACCTACAAATGGATCTGTCATTATCTTAAATGCAAGGGCAGCAAACGGCTCGCCATCGGATGTAGGCCTTTCAACAATCTCTTTTGTGCCCGGGATAGCGCCCTTGATAGCAGGGACATCAATCGGAGAGGGAAGGTAATCCATGATAGCATCAAGCAAAGGCTGCACACCCTTATTTTTAAAGGCCGAACCGCAGAATACAGGGGTTGCTTTTAGTGAAAGAGTCGCCTTCCTTACCGCTTCCTTTATTGCCTCCTCTTTAATATCGTTACCCTCTAAATAATTTTCCATCAGGGTATCATCGAAATCGGCGACACCCTCAATAAGTTTCTCCCTATATTCCTCAACCTGTTCAACCATATCGGATGGGACATCTTCAAGGTGCAATTTTGCACCGAGGGTACTCATATCCCACACAACAGCCTTTTTGCCAATAAGATCGACAACCCCCCTAAAATCATCCTCAGCCCCTATTGGAAGCTGCATAACCAAAGGCCTGGTGCCAAGCCTCTCCTTCATCATATCCACCACCTTAAAAAAGTCAGCTCCAACCCTGTCCATTTTATTTAAAAAGGCAATCCGAGGCACCCCATATTTATCGGCCTGCCTCCACACCGTCTCAGACTGAGGTTCAACCCCTGCAACCGAACAAAAAACCGCTATAGCGCCGTCCAGCACCCTAAGAGACCTTTCAACCTCAATGGTAAAATCCACATGACCCGGTGTGTCTATAATATTTATCCGGCAGTCCTTCCACAAACATGTTGTGGCCGCAGCGGTGATGGTAATACCTCTTTCCTTTTCCTGCTCCATCCAGTCCATAACGGCAGTGCCCTCATGCACCTCGCCAATCTTGTAAGATATGCCCGTATAGTAGAGCATCCTCTCCGTTGTGGTTGTCTTACCGGCATCGATATGGGCCATAATACCGATATTCCTCGTTTTCTCTATAGGCATTGTTCGTGACACGTACGCTTTCTCCTCACCGCTTATTTTTCTTAAAGGTACTGCTGACAAACCAAAAACCCTTTATTTAACATTAATCTTTAAAAACTAAAAACAATCCGCCTTGTCCCGAATCCCGCGATAGCGGGATTTGAAACAGATACATCAATAAACACTTACCGTCTACCACCTATAATGAGCAAAGGCCTTGTTTGCTTCGGCCATCTTGTGAACATCTTCCCTCTTCTTAACCGAAGGCCCCCTGTTGTTATATGCATCCAATATCTCCATAGCAAGCTTTTCCTTTATCGACTTGCCTTCCCGTTTTTGAGCAAAACCCACCAGCCATCTTCTTGCAAGCGAAAGCCCCCTGTCCATCCTCACCTCTACAGGAACCTGATATGTCGCTCCTCCAACACGTCTTGACCTTACTTCAAGCAACGGTCTTGTGTTTTCAATGGCTTTGTTAAAAACCTTCAATGGATCCTCATTGGTCTTTTCTTTTATAATATCAAAAGAACCATAAAGCACAGACTCTGCAACACTCTTTTTCCCTTTCTTCATAAGGACATTAATAAACTTTGTCACACCTTTATCCCCAAACAACGGATCAGGCATCGTTTCACGTTTTGAAATTTTCCCTTTCCTTGACATATATCCTTCCTGCTATTCTATTTTGGTTTTTTGGCGCCGTACTTTGAACGCCCTTTCTTCCTGTCCTGAACACCCACTGCATCAAGAGTCCCTCTTATAACATGATATCTCACCCCGGGCAGATCCTTAACCCTGCCTCCCCTTATAAGCACAACCGAGTGCTCTTGAAGGTTGTGTCCGATGCCCGGTATATATGTGCTAACCTCCATACCATTTGTAAGCCTTACCCTTGCAACCTTTCTAAGGGCAGAATTCGGTTTTTTGGGCGTTGTAGTATACACCCTGAGGCATACACCCCTTTTTTGAGGGCAAGTCTTTAAGGCAGGTGAATCTGTCTTTTTAACAAGTTTCGAGCGCCCTTTTCTCACTAACTGATTTATAGTTGGCATATAATCCTCACAACATTTAAATAACCCGCTGCAAAATTCCAACACAGTATCATTTTACAAGGGATGTGTCAAGTGTTTTTATAGAACCTTTAACAGCTTTGGCAAGCGTATCCTTACCGGTTGGCAATAACTCTTCGGGCTGATTATTATTACCATTGATCTCTTTAATCCCACTCTCATCCTGTACATCCGCCATTTTAATATTTACATTGTGATAACTTGAAAACCCCGTGCCTGCCGGTATAAGACAACCAACAATAACATTCTCCTTAAGTCCCCTTAAGTGATCCGTCTTGCCCATGACACTTGCCTCCGTAAGTATCTTTGTTGTCTCCTGAAAAGATGCGGCGGATATAAAACTCTCCGTACTTAAGGATGCCTTGGTAATTCCCTGAAGCAGAGGCTCGGCAACGGCAGGCTGGCCTCCCTCTGCAAGGATTCTTTCATTTTCCTCCTCAAAGATGTACCTTTCAACCTGTTCCCCTGCCAAAAATATCGTATCTCCCGGGTCTTTTATCTTTGCCTTTCTAAGCATCTGCCTGACTATAACCTCTATATGCTTGTCATTAATCTTAACCCCTTGAAGCCTGTAGACCTCCTGAACCTCATCGACCAGATATTTAGCCAACTCCTTGACCCCCAATATCCTTAATATATCATGAGGATTGGCAGAGCCATCCATAAGAGGCTCACCGGCCATAACCGTATCTCCCTCCCTTACGCTTATGTGTTTGCCGCGCGGGATCAGATACTCCTTAGCATCGCCAACTTCCGGCGTAATTATAACCTTCCGCTTACCCTTAACATCCTTGCCGAAAGAGACAAAACCGTCGATCTCACTTATAATTGCACACTCTTTGGGTTTTCTTGCTTCAAAAAGCTCGGCAACCCGCGGAAGGCCTCCTGTTATGTCCTTTGTTTTTGTGGTCTCTCTCGGTATCTTGGCTATAACATCTCCGGCCTTAACCTCATCGCCATCGGAAACAAGAATGTTTGCGCCTATAGGAAGTATATATCTGGCAAATAAAGATGTGCCCGGTATCTTGCTTGTCCTGTTTTTTTCATCCTTTATAGAAACCCTTGGGCGGTAATGCTCTCCCTTATATCCCACGACAACCTTATGAGAAAGCCCTGTAACTTCGTCCAACTGTTCCTTTATTGTCACCCCTTCAATGATATCGCCAAATTTTATCCTCCCATCAGAGTCGGTAATGATAGGCATGGTATAAGGGTCCCATTCGGCCAGCACATCACCTGCTTTTACTTTAGATCCTTCTTTAAATTTAAGTTTCGCTCCATAAATAACAAGATAACGCTCTCTATCACGTCCATCATCATCCTGCAAAATCAACTCGCCGTTTCTGTTCATAACAATTATATCGCCTGATGAATTGAGAGCAGTTTTAAGATTATGAAATTTAAGTACACCGTCTCCTCTAACCTGTATAGTGGTCTGTTCCACTCTTCGGCTTGCGGTGCCGCCAATATGGAAAGTCCTCATGGTAAGCTGTGTCCCAGGCTCGCCTATCGACTGGG
>JALXFI010000338.1:0-7995 GCA_027069035.1 bacterium | reverse complement strand
GCTATAACCCCTACGGCCTCGCCTAAATTTACCATCCTGCCCCTTGCAAGGTCCCTTCCGTAACACTTGCTACAAATCCCTGTTTTTGTCCTGCAGGTAAGAACAGATCTTATCCTTACCTTATCGATACCCGCAGCCTCGATCTTCTCCACCAACTCCTCGGTTATCTCTTCATTGGCTTTAACTATCACCATGTCCAAAAATGGGTCTTTTATGTCTTCAATGGCAACCCTGCCAAGTATCCTCTCTCCGATAGGTTCTATCACCTCTCCGCTCTCTACAAGAGAAGTCATAAAGATACCGTCGAGAGTGCCGCAATCCTCCTCTTCAATAATAGCATCCTGTGCAACATCAACCAACCTTCTGGTAAGGTAACCCGAGTTTGCGGTCTTAAGCGCTGTATCCGCGAGACCTTTTCTTGCTCCATGGGTAGAGATAAAGTACTGAATAACGTTAAGGCCTTCTCTGAAATTGGCGGTAATAGGCGTTTCAATAATCTCTCCGGAAGGCTTTGCCATCAACCCCCTCATACCCGCCAACTGACGTATCTGCTGTGCGCTGCCCCTTGCTCCGGAGTCAGCCATCATATGAATAGGATTAAAACTCTGCGTCTTTATCTCATCGCCTTCTTTCGTCTTCTTCCTCTCACTGCCCAGCTCGCTCAGCATCTCATGAGATATCTCCTCGGTAGCCTGCGCCCAGATATCTATGGCCTTATTATAACGCTCACCGTCTGTAATAAGTCCGTCTTTATACTGACTCTGTATCTCCTGAACACTCTCATAGGCCTTATCCAACAACTCCTTCTTCTTTGCCGGCACTATCATGTCGTCAATAGATATGGATATACCCGCAAGGGTGCTATACTGATACCCAAGATTTTTTAATCTGTCGGAAAATATAACAGTCTTCTTGTCCCCTGCCTTACGGTATGAAAGGTCAATAAGCGCGGCAAGCTCCTTTTTGGTCATGACCATGTTTATGGTATCAAACGGTATCTCCTCAGGAATAATATCACTGAACAAGACCCTCCCTACAGTGGTATCAACAAGTGAACCGTTTATTCTTGCCTTTATCTTGGCCTGCAGCTCCACTTCACCCAGGTCATAGGCAAGCTTTACCTCCGTCGGCGATGAAAATATCTTTCCTTCACCCCTGGCATTTACCTTTTCTCTGGTAAGGTAGTAGAGCCCGAGAACAATATCCTGCGTAGGCACTATTATCGGCTTTCCGTTAGCGGGCGAAAGTATATTGTTGGTCGACATCATAAGCGTGCGCGCCTCCACCTGCGCGTCTACAGACAGGGGAACATGAACGGCCATCTGATCGCCATCAAAGTCGGCATTAAAGGCCGTGCAGACAAGCGGATGGAGTTGAATGGCCTTTCCCTCAACAAGCACCGGTTCAAACGCCTGAATACCGAGGCGATGGAGAGTCGGGGCTCTATTTAAAAGGATCGGATGTTCTTTAATAACCTCTTCAAGCGCATCCCATACCTCTGTATCCTGCTTTTCTACAAGTTTCTTTGCACTCTTTATAGTGGTCGCATATCCCTTTTCCTCAAGCTTATTATAGATAAAGGGTTTGAAAAGCTCTAAAGCCATTATCTTAGGCAAACCACATTGATGCAGTTTAAGTTCAGGGCCCACAACAATAACCGACCTTCCCGAATAATCGACCCTCTTACCGAGCAGGTTCTGCCTGAATCTTCCGCTCTTACCCTTTATAGAGTCGCTTAGAGATTTAAGCGGCCTCCTGTTCTGTCCCGTGATAGCCGTACCCCTACGCCCGTTGTCAAAAAGCGCATCAACAGACTCCTGGAGCATCCTCTTCTCGTTCCTTATAATAATATCGGGGGCGTTGAGTTCCATCAATCTCTTGAGCCTGTTGTTCCTGTTTATAACCCTTCTGTAAAGGTCATTAAGATCGGAAGTGGCAAACCTGCCGCCATCCAGAGGAACGAGTGGCCTCAAGTCCGGAGGCAATACAGGCAAAACCTCGAGTATGACCCACTCCGGCCTGTTGCCGGAATTAAGGAACGCCTCAACTACCTTGAGCCTCTTTACGATCTTTTTTCTTCTGGCTTCAGAAGAGGTTTCTTTCAGCTCAAACCGTAATTCATCAGAGGTCTTCTTAAGGTCAATCTCTTTGAGCATCTCACGCACGGCCTCGGCTCCCATACCGGCCACAAAGGAATCAACCCCCCACTTTTCGATGGACTTCTGATATTTTTCATCACTCAGTATATCCCCTCGCGCAAGGTCGGTGTTGCCAGCGTCCAAAACAACATAACTCTCAAAATAAAGCACCCTCTCAAGTTCCTTTAAAGTCATATCAAGCAGGGCACCTATCCTGCTCGGAAGGCTCTTTAAAAACCAGACATGGGCAACCGGGGTTGCAAGCTCTATATGTCCAAGCCTTTCCCTTCTTACCTTTGAAGGGATTACCTCGACACCGCATTTCTCACAAACGACTCCCCTGTGCTTCATCCTTTTATACTTGCCGCAATTACACTCAAAATCCTTTACAGGACCAAATATTTTGGCACAAAAAAGACCATCTCTTTCAGGTTTAAATGTCCTGTAATTAATGGTTTCGGGTTTCTTAACCTCACCGGAAGACCACTGCCTTATAAGGTCAGGGGATGCTATCGATATCTTAATGGCATCGAAACTCCTTGGTTTCTTTTCTTTTTCAAACAGAGATATAAGACTATCCAAGTCTATCCCTCCTTTCAGAATAAAAAACTTGCCGTTCTTTAATCCGCTGCATTTGACTCCTTGACAAGCTGTATATCAAGGCAAAGGGCCTGCAATTCTTTGTTCAGCACATTAAAAGATTCAGGAAGTCCGGGTTCAAAACTATAGTTGCCTTTGACGATAGATTCATATATACGCGTCCTGCCCGCCACATCATCGGATTTTACCGTGAGAAACTCCTGAAGGCTGTAACCTGCGCCATAAGCCTCAAGCGCCCAGACCTCCATTTCGCCAAGCCTCTGGCCGCCAAACTGCGCTTTTCCCCCAAGAGGCTGTTGTGTAACAAGTGAGTAGGGGCCTGTTGAACGGGCATGTATCTTATCATCAACAAGGTGGTGCAATTTCAGCATATACATAATACCCGCCGTTACCCTCTGATGAAAGGGCTCACCTGTCCTTCCATCGTATAAAACGGTCTTACCGTCTGTAGGCAACTCCGCCATCTCCAGATACCTTTTAACGTCTTTTTCCGTAGCTCCGTCAAAAACAGGGCTTGCTATATAAATACCCTTTGATATCTTTTCAGCCACATTCTTTAATTCTTCATCACTCAGGCCGTCAAGAAACTTCTTAAAATCATCATTTTGATATATCTCCGTTATAAACCCTTTAAGTTTTTCAGGATTGTAATTTTTTTTAATAAAACCATCAATCTTCTTTGCCAAACCTCTGCACGCCCAGCCAAGGTGTGTCTCGAGGACCTGTCCGACATTCATCCTTGAAGGAACTCCAAGCGGGTTCAAGACCATGTCAACGGGAGTCCCATCTTCAAGATAGGGCATATCCTCCTCAGGCATGATCCTCGATATTACTCCTTTATTGCCGTGTCTGCCCGCCATCTTGTCTCCAACAGAAAGTTTACGTTTCATAACCACGTAAATCTTTACCATCTTGGAAACCCCCGGAGGCAGCTCATCTCCGCGTTTTAAACGATTGATCTTATCATCAAAAATGGCTTTAATGATTTCGGTCTGTTCCTTAAGATTCTCTAAAAGGGCTCTAATCTGTTCAGCAGACTTGTCATCGGCAAGAACAATTTCGCTCCATCTGTGAAGAGAGACCTTTGAAAGGATCTCTTCACTTAAAGAACCGCCTTTTTTAAGAACCACCTGTCCATCATCACCTTTAACAGGCCCCAAAACCTTTTTGCCTACAAGGCATTTCTTTACCCTCTCATATGCATTTGACTCAAGTATGCCGATCTCATCTTCCTGATCCTTAATAAGTTTTGATATCTCCTTGTCCTCTATACACTTTGCCCTTTCATCCTTTTCCACTCCTTTTCTTGAAAAAACTCTGGCGTCGATCACTATGCCCTCCACCCCGGGCGGCACCCTTAAAGAAGTATCCTTAACATCACTCGCCTTTTCGCCGAATATCGCCCTTAAGAGCTTCTCCTCCGGCGAAGGCTGTGTCTCGCCTTTAGGCGTAACCTTACCCACAAGTATGTCACCAGGCCTCACCTCGGCGCCGATTCTTACAATGCCGCTCTCATCAAGGTCTTTTAGCGCCTCTTCGCCGACATTTGGTATATCACGTGTTATCTCTTCCTTGCCAAGTTTGGTATCCCGTGCAAGCACCTCAAACTCCTCAACATGAACCGATGTATACATGTCCTCCTTAACCAAACGCTCGCTTATAAGTATAGAGTCTTCGAAATTACACCCCCCCCACGGCATAAAGGCCACAAGGACATTCTTGCCTAATGCAAGCTCCCCAAATCTCGTTGAAGCCCCATCCGCTATAACCTCGCCTTTTAAAACCTTATCGCCTTTTTTAACAAGAGGTCTCTGATTTATACAGGTGTTCTGATTAGATCTCCTGAATTTACTAAGATTGTATATATCCACCCCCGCATCATAATCGCTTTTATGATCGTTCGAACTGGAACGCACGATTATCCTTAATGAATCCACCCACTCGACCACCCCGTCTCGTTTACAGACAACGGCAACACCTGAATCTTCCGCCACCTTCTTTTCCATACCGGTGCCGACCAACGGAGGATCCGAAACAATCAGCGGAACAGCCTGCCTCTGCATATTCGAACCCATAAGCGCCCTGTTGGCATCGTCATTTTCAAGAAACGGTATCAAAGATGCAGCAACGCTTACAAGTTGGGTAGGAGACACGTCTATGAAATTAACATCCTCAGCAGGCGTAAGGACGAACTCACCACCTTTTCTTGCAGATACATATTCTTTTACAAACCTTCCTTTATCGTCTGCCGGAGCATTGGCCTGCGCTATTGTGAAATCCTCTTCCTCCAAGGCAGAAAGATACTTAACATTCCCCTTGACCACCCCATTTTCCACTTCATTATAAGGTGTTTCAATAAAACCAAATTCATTTACCCTTGCATGAGAACTTAAAGAGACTATCAATCCTATATTCGGGCCTTCAGGCGTTTCGATAGGGCATATCCTGCCATAGTGGGTGGCATGCACATCCCTTACCTCAAAGCCGGCCCTTTCCCTTGTGAGCCCTCCCGGGCCAAGCGCAGAGAGCCTCCTTTTATGGGTAATCTCGGAAAGAGGATTGGTTTGATCAAGAAACTGTGAAAGCTGGCTGCTGCCAAAGAACTCCCTTATTACGGCAGAGACCGGCTTGGGGTTGATCAGGTCATTAGGCATAAGAGCGTCTATCTCCTGAACGCTCATCTTTTCCCTAACCGCCCTTTCCATCCTTATAAGACCTACTCTGTACTGATTCTCTAAAAGCTCCCCCACTGTGCGCACCCTTCTGTTTCCAAGATGGTCTATGTCATCTACGCTGCCGCGTCCATCTTTTAAACCCACAAGGTACTGTACCGTCTTAACGATATCCTCTTTTGTAAGCGTTGTGTAATCAAGCGGGGTATCCAGATTAAATTTCTTATTCAGTTTTAAACGCCCCACCCTTGAAAGGTCGTATCTCTCAGGATTAAAAAAGAGATTATTGAAAAGCGCCGTGGCAGTCTCCAGCGTAGGGGGTTCTCCCGGACGAAGACGTCTGTATATCGTTGTAATAGCTTCGTCTGCTGTTGAAACCTTATCGGACACAAGGGTATCTCTCAGATAAGAACCCACTGTAAAACCATCAATAAAAAGAAGGAAAAACTCTTTTATGCCGGCATTATAGAATTCTTCAAGTTTTTCTTTAGTTAAAGCCTGATTCGTCTCAAGCAACACCTCTCCAGTTTCTCGATCAACAACGTTTGTAGAAGCGAACCTGCCTATAATATCTTCAATCTCTATAGGTATATACTCGATATTCTCTTCCACAATTCTCTTGATCGCCGCCCTTGTTACCTTCCTACCCTTCCTTACTATTATTTCATCTTTTTTCGAAGATTTAATGTCTATGTTCATCTTCTGTCCAAGCAGGATATCCGGCACAACCTTCTTAAAGAGCTTCTTGTTCTTTACTATAATCTTCTCACTTTTATAAAAGAATTTGAGTATCTCTTCTTCCGTATAACCAAGGGCCTTGAGCAGGATGGTAACCGGCATCTTTCTTCTTCTGTCTATACGCACATATACAAGCCCCTTTTGGTCAAATTCAAAATCAAGCCACGACCCCCTGTAAGGTATTATTCGAGCGGAATAGAGAAGCTTATCGCTGGCGCTGCCTTTGCCCTTATCGTAGTCAAAAAAGACCCCGGGAGACCTGTGGAGCTGATTGACAATAACCCTCTCAGTACCATTAACAATAAAAGTCCCGCTATCGGTCATCAATGGTATCTCTCCGAAATAGACCTCCTGTTCCTTGATATCCCTTATGCTCTTCTTATCATCCGTCTTATCCCAAACAAGAAGTCTTACCGTGGCCTTTATCGGAGATGCATAGGTCATACCCTTTTCTCTGCATTCATCCACGTTATACTTCGGCTGTTCAAGGGTATACTCTACAAACTCAAGCGATGTAGTGCCCGTAAAATCCTTTATAGGGAAAACACTGTTAAAAACCGCTTGAAGGCCTATATCCCTACGTTCCTTGGCCTTCAGGTCGGCTTGAAGAAACTCTTCAAAAGAACCTTTTTGAACCTCGATCAAATTAGGAACATCTATAACCTTAGGTATCTTGGAAAAATTCCTTCTTAAGATACTGCGATCGAGCTTAAATTGACTCATCTATAAAGCCTCCATTCTCTCCCCTCCATACTCCGGCTTCCCATCTCATTCTACGAGAAAGCGTAAGAAGAATAAAGGGATGGAATTAAGAAAAACTCATTACCTTTTAACAGAGAATTTACTGAAACGACTATTTAACCTCTACCTCTGCCCCAACCGCTTCAAGCTTGCCCTTGATCTCTTCCGCTTCCTCTTTCGCAACGCTTTCTTTTACGGTTTTAGGCGCACCATCAACAAGTTCTTTTGCCTCTTTTAAACCAAGCCCCGTAATAGCCCTTACCTCTTTTATAACCTGTATCTTTTTATCCCCTACTCCCTTAAGGACAACTTCAAACTCCGTCTTTTCTTCGGACGGAGCGGCGGCTCCGCCGTCTGCGGCTCCTTGAGCAACCCCCGCAGCGGCTACAGGCACAGCGGCGGTAACCCCAAATCTCTCTTCCAGTTCCTTAACCAGCTCTGAAAGCTCCAACACACTCATACCTTCGATATACTTTATAACATCCTCTTTGCTTATTGCCATCTCTTTAAAACCTCCTTAATAACTATTTTTTATACGTTCCGTTCCTTTTCTCTCTGAATCGCAGAGAGCGTCATAACCAACTTCTGCGGAAGCCCGTTAAGGACACACACAAGTCTTGTCGGCAGGGCATTTAAAAGCCCAACCAGTTTGCCAAGAAGCGCATCTCTTGAAGGCAATTTGGAAAGTCTCTCTATATCCTCCACAGAAAGCAGAGTTTCTCCAAGCAGACCGCCTTTTAACTCAAGTTTTGGAAATTCTTTAGAAAACTCCTGAAGAACCTTCGCCACACTAACAGGCTCGCCATCAATCAATGTTACAGCAACCGGCCCGTCCACCAAATCGTGGAGGCCCTGAGAAGGCGTGCCTTCAATAGCCAGACGCATAAGTGTATTCTTAACAACGCTGTACCGTGCGCCATACTGCCTCAATCTGTTTCTGAGTTCCGATATCTCAGAGACCGTAAGCCCACGGTAATCAGAAACAAATACAGCGTTTGACTTTAAAAAACCTTCTTTCAAAGAGTCTATAATCTTTTTTTTCTCTGCTCTTGTCTTCTTCAAAAAACAACTCCCCCCCTTTCATAAATAATTACAATGTCTAAAAC
>JALXFI010000337.1 GCA_027069035.1 bacterium | reverse complement strand
ATACTAAAACACGTCAGCCAAACGACCTTTTCCAACTTTCCTGTTGTAAACGGCAATGATAGGATTACAGGCGCAATATCCCTTAATGACTTAAGAAGGGTGATATTTGATGAAGAACTCTCCGATCTCGTAATTGCAAAGGATATATGTACAAGCGATGTTGTTAAACTCTTTACAGATGAAGACCTTAGCGTGGCGCTAAAGAAATTTGCAATGGTCAATGTCGATGAACTGCCTGTTGTAGACTCAGAGGAACAGGATAAGGTGGTTGGAATGCTTAGCAGAAAGGACGTGCTTACTGCGTACCACGGTGAATTTACAAGATTAAAAGGATCGACGTAGATATTTGCTGAAACTGCAGGAGAATTAGAAAAGACCTGATATGGATATTTTAAAAGGATTAAACCCTGTACAGAAAAAGGCCGTACTTCACACACAAGGGCCGCTGTTGATACTTGCGGGCGCAGGCAGCGGAAAGACGCTTGTCCTTACCAGAAAAATAGCATATCTTGTTAGGGAAAAGGGTGTAGACCCTGCCTGCATACTTGCGCTTACATTTACAAACAAGGCGGCGGGGGAAATGAAACGCAGGGTGGAGGCTATACTCTCAAATTCAATAAAGGATATGTGGTGTGGGACCTTTCATTCAATAGGGCTTCGGATATTAAGAAGAGAGTATTCAACGCTTGGCCTAAACGGGAATTTTTCGATATACGATGATAAAGAACAGCGCGCAGTCATAAAAAGCATTATCAGCGATACGGGAGTAGACGCCGAGGTCTTTACGCCTGCAAGGGTTCACTCATATATCGACAGGTTCAAGAACGAAGGACTTCTGCCACAGGATGTATCAGAAAGCTCCACAGACTATTTCAATGAAAAGATGGCCTTTCTTTATGAGCTTTATCAGGAAAGCCTTGAAAGAAATTCCGCCGTTGATTTTGGCGACCTGATTATAAAACCGATCGAAATTTTTAAGAAAAATCCTCAAATACTTGCAAAATACAGATATAGGTTTAAATACATACTTGTCGATGAATTTCAAGACACAAACCGCTCTCAGTATAATCTTATAAAGATGCTTATAAACGATAACGAGCTCTTATGGGTTGTGGGTGATGATGATCAGTCCATTTATGGATGGAGAGGCGCGGAGATAAAAAATATCCTTGCCCTTGAAAAAGACTTTCCTTCGCTTTCTATAATAAGGCTTGAACAAAACTACCGCTCGACAAAAAACATACTCAATGCGGCAAATTCGGTCATAAGGAACAATGCCAAGAGAAGGGGCAAAACTCTCTGGACAGATAATAAGGAGGGGGAACAGACAAGTTACATGCTCTTTGAGAATGAACGCAGAGAAGTGCTGTGGCTTGGTGGCAGAATACTTGAAATGTCAAGAAAAGGTAAAAAATTCAATGATTTTGCCGTTTTTTACCGTACAAATGCCCAGTCCAGGGTTGTGGAAGAAGGATTTATAAGGCTTGGCATACCCTATGAGGTAGTGGGTGGGGTAAGGTTCTATGAACGCCAGGAGATAAAGGACATACTCGCATATATAAAGCTTGTTCTAAACCCTGACGATACCTACAGCCTTTTAAGGGTAATAAACATACCCCCGCGCGGCATAGGAAAAATGACCGTCGAAAAAGCCGAAGAGATATCCCGCATAAAAGGCATCTCACTCCTGTCTGCCTTTGAAGAGAGCATAAGAAGGGGGATGTTTTCAGGAAAGATTGAAGGGGCGTTAAAGGGCTTTATTGAGCTGTATAGGGATTTAAGCGAACTTGCCGCGCTTACCCCGTATAATTTTATAGAAAATCTCCTTAATAAAACACTCTACCTTGATATGTGGAAGAAGGCCGGTGAAGATGCCAGAGTTGAAAATATAGAGGAATTTCTTTCTGCGGCAAAGGAGTTTGAAACCGACAACCCTGATGCCACCCTCTATGATTTCCTCGACCATGTGGCTCTGGTAAGGGGTGTGGACCTATATGGAGGGGTGGATAACAAGGTGTCGCTTATGACGATCCATTCAGCCAAGGGGCTTGAGTTTCCATTTGTCTTTATCATAGGCATGGAAGAAGGGCTTTTCCCGCATAGCAAATCCATTACAGAAGGAGATGTGGAAGAAGAGAGGAGGCTCTGTTATGTCGGTATAACACGCGCCATGGAAGCGCTCTTCCTCTCCGCAGTAAAGGAAAGAAATATCTTCGGCAGGACCATGTTCCAAAGGCCGTCTCGATTCATAGATGAAATAGACCCTTCATATATCAAAACGGCCGATACCGTCAGGCCGTTTTATAAAAATGATTTTAAAGGCAATGTTTCTAAAATAGAAGAAGTTAATACGGATACAAGGTTTAAAACAGGCATTACGGTGGAGCACCCCAAGTTCGGCATAGGCAAGGTGATTGGAAAAAAAGGAGAAGATATGGTTTTAGTAAATTTCAGGAGAACAGGGCTTAAAAAACTTCTTCTGCCGAATGCCCCGCTAAAGTTATTGGATTACCGATAGGTCTATTTTTGTGATCCTTTTCAAATAAGTGTCTATCCATAAATGAGAAAGTTTGTTGGAGGCCAAGGAAGGCGGAGATTTTAACCACAGGAATACATTTAGTATTTTGAAGATTAAAATCCGAGCCTGACACAGAGATTGGAGAAAATAGCCCTTTATGGATGGACACTAATGGGCCTCTCTCCAGTTTTTCCCTATACCCACATCCACCTTTATGGGCACGGAGAGATCAACCACACCCTCCATAATATCCTTCACAAGGGTTTTAACCTCATCCAGCTCGTCTTCCGGAACCTCAAACAGGAGTTCGTCGTGTATCTGAAGCGCCAGCTTTGTCTTAAGCCGCCTCTCTTGCAAAACTCCGTAGAGTTCAATCATTGCCTTTTTTATGATATCGGCAGCCGTTCCCTGAATGGGGGTGTTGACGGCTATCCTTTCGCCAAATGCCCTGACAGAAGGGTTTCTGCTCTTAAGTTCAGGCACAGGTCTCTTTCTTCCGAACATGGTTTCAACATAACCGTCTTTAGACGCATTCTTTAGAGTTGTGTCTATAAATTCTTTAACCCCTTTGTAAAGAGAAAAATACTTTGTGATATACTCGCCTGCCTCCTTTGTGGAAATGTCAAGGTTTTTGGCAAGGCCGTACGGGCTGATGCCGTAGATTATGCCGAAGTTTATCGCCTTTGCCTCTCTGCGCAGATCCTCGGTAACCATACCGGGCAGTACATGGAAGACCTCGGAGGCTGTTTTAGAGTGTATGTCCTCTTCTGAGATAAAGGCATCTATAAGCAAGGGGTCATGAGAAAGATGGGCCATGATACGGAGCTCTATCTGTGAGTAATCGGCGGAAAGAAGCAAAGAGCCTTTTTCTGCCACAAACACCTCCCTTATCCTCTTGCCGAGTTCAGACCTTATGGGAATATTCTGAAGATTCGGCTCGGAACTTGAGAGCCTTCCTGTTGACGTCGTCGCCTGATTAAGGGATGTGTGCACCCTGTCTGTCTCAGGGTCAACAATTGAAATAAGGGCATCAACATAGGTGGATTTAAGTTTAGATATATGGCGGTAATTTAGTATCTCCATCGGAAGTTCATGCTGTAAAGAGAGTTTTTTTAAGACCTCTTCATCCGTAGAGAAACCTGTCTTTGTCTTTTTTACCGGTTTAAGTCCAAGCTCTTTAAAGAGTATCTTCTGAAGCTGTTTGGGCGAATTTATATTGAACCTTCCTCCGCCAAGTGTGTATATCTTTTCTTCAAGTCTGTCCGCTTCCGACTGAAGTTCGCTTGAAAGCGATAAGAGAAGGTCTTTATCTACTTTTATACCCGACAATTCCATAGATGCAAGCACCTCTACAAGCGGCATCTCAAGTATGGTAAAAAGTTCTGAAAGCGCTTCTTCTTCAAGTCTCTTTGAAAGTTCACGGGTCAAATGAAGGTTAAGCAAAGCTGTGTCGCAAATGCTCTCTACAACTTCTGAAAGCCCTCTTTCCTTGCCGCTTGCTACCGGAGAGCGGCCGACAAATTCCTCAAAAACATCCTTCATATGGAATGGCGCCTTCTGTGGACTTAAAAGGTATGATGCAACCATGGTATCAAAGGCAAGGCCGGAAAGTTCTATGCCAATGCCGTTTAAGCCTACCCGTGAAGATTTAAGATCATACCCGTATTTTTTAATCGAACTGTCCTCCAGTATGCTGCGCAAACAGTTGAGAGCCGCTCCATCCTTTAAAATTATAAAAC
>JALXFI010000336.1 GCA_027069035.1 bacterium | reverse complement strand
GTTGTAATGTGAATAAAATCAAAAAAACAAAGGGATAAGTTCTCTTTATAAGAGGATAGAGTTTTGTAAGAGAACGTTCCCTTTTTCTTTTAAAATGCACCTAATAGCAATCTTGCCTATTAACGGTACCGTATATGAAACGTAAATTATATTTTATACTCTTCATTCTCCTTGTATCCGCGTTAACTTACAGCTTTTTTACCTTTCTTGAGTGGGTTCCTCCAACCGGCAAATGGGAAAACAATTCCGCATATCTCGGTAGAAACGCAGTTTTAAGTATATCCGCCGCCGATAAGGGGCAGGGGCTTAAAAAGGTAAAGGTAACGTTCGTAAAGGGCGATAAAAGCGCTCTGGTTTATGAAGAAGAATACCCTAAGGACAGCCCGCCGGTTAAGGAAAAAACATTCCGCATTCCGCTTGATTTTAAAAAACTTGGTATAGATGACGGCAAAGGCAGTTTAAGGATCGATATCCGTGACAGGTCTTACTGGAGGCTTGGAAAAGGGAACTCCGTAAATCTTGCCTATAACGTAGTTGTTGACACAGTTCCTCCTCAAATAAGCATTTTAAGCGCCGACCACGTGGTAAGGCAGGGCGGCTCTGAAGTTACCGTTTACAAAAGCTCTCCGGACACCGTCACTACGGGGGTGATGATCGGAGAACATTTCTTCCCCGGTTATAAGGGCGCCTTTGACGATACAGATACCTATATTACATTCTTTTCATATCCTTATAATTTGGCAATAGGCGAATCGGTTTTTATAACAGCAAAGGACAGGGCAGGCAACGCATTCAGAAAAAGCCTTCCGGTTCTGGTAAAACCAAGCCGGTTCAGAAAAAGCACGATAAATTTAAACAACGGTTTTCTTAAAAGGAAACTGCCTGAGGTTATATCTTTTGCAAATTTAAAGGAAACAGGCAGCCTTATAGAAGACTTTATCCTTGTAAATAAAAAACTAAGAGAGATAAATGAAGAAAAGATATTCGAGATAACAAAAAAATCCATGCCGGAGATTATGTGGAAAGGCGGATTCATCCAGTTAAAGAATGCACAGGTGGAATCAAAGTTTGCAGATTTTCGTTCATACAAATACAACGGAAAGATTGTAGACAAGGAGTATCATCTCGGCTACGATCTTGCAGTAAGAAAACACTATCCAATAAATTCATCAAATTCCGGTGAAGTTGTCTTTGCCGGCAACATGGGCATATACGGCAACACGGTAATTATCGACCATGGATTCGGTATCTTCACCCTCTATTCCCATATGAGCTCAATGGATGTAAAGATAGGGGACACGGTAAAAAAAGGGGAAGTTATCGGCAAGACAGGCGAGACAGGAATGGCAGGCGGAGACCACCTTCACTTTGGCATCTATGTAAGCGGAGTGCCCGTGACACCAATTGAGTGGTGGGATAAAAGATGGGTCTATAACAGAATTCTGAGGCGGATACGTTTTGCGGTCAGAGATTGACAAATAACGGTTCTGTATATATATAATTTCAATAGATAACATATCTCTTATAGTTAAGTTTAAAGTTTTTTTGTGCAGAAAAATTTAACCGAGGTGTGATTTATCTTTCCATATTCTATTTTTTAAACTCTATAGTTTACCCCTCTTTTAACATCTTTAATGGTTCGGAAGTTTTAAATAGAATACAGATAATTGTCTATCCTTATAGTTATGTATAGATACGGGTATATATCCAAAATTTATGATGAAATCTCAAAAAACAGAATTTTTAAAAATTTTTTGTTTTTTTTATTGACTACTATGTTTTTTTGGTTTATGTTGCAACGTTAAAAGACAGACAAACCGTTTTTTACAATATATTTTTTGTTTAGTATGATTATTATAACAAAAGGAGGGGGGATAAATGAATAAAATCAAGAGGTTTTCAGGTTTATTTTTATTAGTTTCAGTAGTGGCTTTCTTAAGCGTCGTCTTTGCTGATTTTGCCACAAATGCCTTTGCTTTAGAGGTCTATAAAGAGGGTGACAAATTTGTGGAGGTAAACGGTCTTATTCAGGTTCAGTATCATTACACCGATCCGGACGGCAGTCCAGCTTCAGATAAGATATTTCTCCGTCGTCTCAACCCGGGTATTGAGGCAAGCCTTTTTAAGGACTGGAAGGGAGAATTAGAGTTAAACATAGGCGAAGCTAACGGTGACAATGAGGTTGAGGTTGAAGAGGCGGTTGTTGAATATTCTGGCTTTAATAATGTGGAATTGGCTTTTGGAAACGATTATTTTGTTTTTTCCAGAGAACTCCGCACACCTTACACAAAACAGCAGTTGGTGGAAAGGACATTTGTCGGCAACCACCATTACGGCACACCTGAAGAGGTTCTTGGGTTCTTTGTAAATGGAAGTGTAAGCGGGGAGAGGATAACCTACAGGGCGTCTGTTGCTGCTGCAGACATAGAGCCTGATTCCTCCCAAGTAGCCTTTGAGAGCCCTGTAAATCCGGATGATGCTTTCAACCAAGGGTGGATAGTAGGCGGCAGGGTGGATTTTCACCCATTCGGCTTTCTTCCCTTTGCGCAGGGCGATTTTAATAGAAGAATGAAGACAAGCGTCGGGGTCGCTGTATTCAGATGGTTCAATGATAACGACAATAACCCCAATACCACATCCGGTTCTGACATAAGTAGCGGAGCAACACCGGACGTAGATACCATCAACGGTGTTGAGGTGGATGCTGCGCTTCGTTTCAGGGGAATATCTATTGATACCGAGTATAACTTTTTTGATGTCCAGTTGCAAGACAGCTCTGTTACAGGCGGTCTCTTCCGAAACGGCTCTACAGACCTTGAGAACTTCTCTATAGAAGGCGGCTATATGGTAATTCCAAAAAGGCTTGAAGTGGTTGGAGGTTTTCAGTGGCAGGATGCCGACAATTACAATGACGCATGGACTCGTTATTCGGTTGGAGTAAATTACTTCTTTAAAGAACATGACATAAAGGTTCAGGCCACATACCGTATAGGTCAGGACATTGACGGTACAAGCGGCAATGATCAGGACGAGTTCTTTGCTCAGACACAGTTTGTATTCTAATCCGTAAGATTACTTAGTTTTCATCCGGAAAGGGTTCTTTTTCGCAATCTCGGTGTCAATCTTCAGGTTTGTTTGTGCGGCATACTTTAGTATGCCTCCGCTCAAACCTTCGATTTCCTTGACCTTGCAAAAAACTCCTCCTTTCCGAATTGAAAACTTATTTAGTGTCTATATGAGTTTCCGGATAGACACTAAATAAAAAAACACAAAGGCTGTAAGGGATAAAAAATCCCTTACAGCCTTTTTTGGTTTACTGTGTTTTCTGCGACTTCAGCCGTTGCCCCATAACTACCTGCCGAAAAAATCCGGAAGCCATGTAACTATCCCGGGCGCCAATATGACCGCAATAAGCCCAATCAACTGTATAATTATATACGGGATAATGCCTTTATAAATATGGGTTGTCGTAATACCTTCAGGGGCTGTACCTTTAAGATAAAACAGAGAAAACCCAAATGGAGGCGTCAGAAACGAGGTCTGAAGATTCAAGGCGATCAGGATGCCCACCCATAAAAGGTCTATGCCCATTTTAGTAAAGATGGGAGCTACTATCGGCACAATAATAAATGTTATCTCAATAAAGTCTATAAAAAAACCCGCAATAAATATAACCCCCATTACAAGCGCCAAAAATGCGTTTTTACCGAGATTTGCATCCATGATGATATCCGTCAAATATACATCCCCGTCCATGCCTCTGAAGACAAGCCCGAATGCGGTTGCGCCAACAAGGATTATAAATACCATACAGGTAAGATAGGTGGTATCGGCCATAACCGCCTTTAGTGTCTTATAGTTTAATTTGCCGTGCAATGCAGTTAGAATCGTTGCGCCCAATGCCCCTATTGCAGCGGCCTCAGTAGGGGATGCCACACCGGCAAAGATAGATCCGAGAACCGCAAGTATAAGAAAAAACGGAGGGATAAATGCCCGAACAATCTGATTAAGCCTCACCTTTCCTTTGAACCTGTCGAGTTCTTCCTGAGGCATGGCAGGAGATGCCGAAGGGTTTACTATCGATACAATAACTATCCATACAAGGTAGAGAAATACGAGTATGAAACCCGGTATCACAGCGCTCATAAACATATCGCCTATAGATACATTGAGTATGCTGCCGAGCAGAACAAGCACGATACTCGGAGGGATTATCTGCCCCAGTGTCCCTGCCGCTGCAATGGTTCCTGTTGCAAGTTCAGGGCTGTAGCCCCTTTTCAGCATCGTCGGCAGACTTAAAAGCCCCATGG
>JALXFI010000335.1 GCA_027069035.1 bacterium | reverse complement strand
CGATTCTCTCTATACCGGCTTTTTTTATCTCAGCCATGGTTTTTATAACAAATCCATAAGCAACCTTGCCATCGGCTTTTATAAGGACGATCCTGTCCTGTTTCCTTTTATATATGCTTTTTAATTTATTAGACAGCTTGGAAAACGACACCTTATTCCTATTAATAAAGAGTTTTCCACTTTTTGTAATAGTTATGGTTATAGGTTCATCCTTTGTTGTCACTGCGCTTGCCTCTACACGAGGAAGCTGGACATCCAAACCTTCCTGAAGCATGGGAGCCGTTATCATAAATATGATAAGCAGAACCAGCATAACATCAACAAAAGGGGTAACGTTTATCTGCGATAAATATGTTTTTTCCCTATATCTGCTCCTTTTCATTTCGCCCTTAATGATGTTTTTGCCTGTCCCCTTCTGTCTAGCTCCTTTATAATCATTCCAATGATATCCTCTCCAAAATTCTCAAGTTCGGCAAGAAAATTACCGGACTTATTAAGATAATGATTATAAGCAATAACGGCGGGTATGGCGGTAAAAAGCCCTGTGGCGGTGGCAATAAGCGCCTCAGCGATACCAGGGGCAACAACGGCAAGATTTGCGCTCTTCTTCAAGCCGATACTTTTAAATGACGACATTATCCCCCATACAGTTCCATAAAGACCTATAAAAGGGGCTGTATTGCCCGTAGTGGCAAGAAAAGGCAGATATCTTCTGATGCTTGACATCTCCTTATCGATCACCCTTCTCACACGGTGTTCCATATCATCATTCAAGTATGAAATAGGAAGCGGATTGGTTTTTATATAAAGATTCTTAGTCCTTGCGGCTTCTTTGTAAGCGCTGAGAAAGACCTTTGCAAAAGGGGATAATTGGTATCGTTTTGCGGCCTCGTAACAAAGAGGAAGGTTTTCGTGTTCTTTAATAAAGGAAAGAAACGCCTGAGAAACTCTGGATATCTTAAGAAACACAATAAACTTCTGGAATATTATAGCCCATGAAAATACCGAAAAGAAAAGGAGTACGACCATCACTATCTGAACCATAACTCCGGCATTGGAAATCATTTCCAAAATACTATTATTCATAAACATATCTCCTTGCAGTTTCAATGAATTCATCTAAAACTAACATCTGCAAATCAAAATGTCAATAGTCGACAACGTAGTGCGTTTTTGCATTATTGCAGCAAGCAAGTTGTTCTCTTACCTTTTTTGCTTTTCTATAATTCTCCATATTGTTTTTTCCTAACAAATGGATTCCTCCCATTTTTTAGCATATTCTCGGCAGGTTGTCCTGAACAGGCATGTCAAGGATACGCGCCGTACCGTAAGAGGTTTTAAGATAAACCCGGCTTTTATCCCCGCCCATAACCTTGCCTACAATGGTTGCATCCGCACCAAGGGGATGTTTCCTTAATATCTTAACAGTATCTTCTGCAGCATCTTTATCGCAAACTATCACAACCCTGCCTTCACATGCCAAGTATAACGGGTCAATGCCGAGTATCTCACAAAAACCCTTAACCTCCTCTTTTACCGGAATATCTTCCTCATTTACGAAAATCTCAAAACCCCCTTCCGCAACCTCGTTAAGTACACCGGCAATCCCTCCTCTTGTGGGGTCACGCATAAATCTTATCCCCTTACCATGCGGAAGCAATCCCTTCACAAGACCGGTTAACGGGGCACAGTCGCTCACGACAACGCCTTCAAAGGAAAGCCCTTCTCTTTTTGACATAACGGCGGCTCCGTGATCGCCGATCGTTCCGCTTACAACTATCCTATCACCTGTTTTTATCTTTTCTTGAGATACATCCAACCCATCCTCCATTACACCTATGCCGGAGGTGTTTATGTAGATGCCGTCACCCTTTCCCCTTTCCGTTACCTTTGTATCGCCTGTAACGACCTTTACACCTGCACACCCTGCTGCATCTCTTATGGAAGAGACAATCTTTTCAAAATCACATATAGGAAAACCCTCTTCAATAATAAAACCAAGCGAGAGGTATTTGGGCTCTGCGCCCATAACGGAAAGGTCGTTTACCGTCCCAAAAACGGCGAGCCTTCCTATATCACCGCCTGGAAAAAACAACGGTTTAACTATATAAGAATCGGTTGTAAAGGCAATTCTGCGACCTGCCGGCGGGAGGATAGCGGAATCTGCAAGTGGATTTAAAAAATCGTTTCCAAGTTGGTTTAAAAGGATATCCCTTATTAAATCCCTTGTCAGCCTTCCACCACTGCCGTGATTTAATGTAATAAGCCTTTGCTTCATCATAAACGCCAGGTCTCCAAATTCCTGAAATGATATCCCAATATATCAAAACTTTCAGGTAAAAATACACAAATTTATCCTTTTATCCTTTCATCATTGACATAATTCCTTAAATAATCCATATTTAAAGGAAGCCAATGGAATATCTATTAGAAATAGGAAGTATTTTAGTCCTTTCCGTATTATTTGGAGAGGTTGCCTCCAGATTTAAGCTGCCGAGACTTATCGGCTACCTTACCGGAGGCTTTATCTTAGGCCCATCCGTACTTGATTATCTTGACATTGATTTTTTAAATTCATCCAGGTTTCTGAAACACTTTTCCCTTGCCTATATTATGTTTGTCATTGGCACAAAGATAAAAGGAGAAAGGGTTATAAACCTCGGCAGAGGTCTGCTCTGGATCGCCATGTTTGAGATAACGGCTACAATACTTCTCACAACAACGGCCTTTTCCTTTTTCTTCGGCAACCCGCTTTATGCCCTCCTTATAGGTATCGTTGCGGCAACTACTGCACCTGCGGCAACGGCCATGATAACCGAAGAGTATCATTCAGAAGGGCCTTTTACGGATTCTATACTTTTTATAGTGGGTGTAGATAACCTTGTAGCGCTTATACTCTTCAACCTTATCGCACCGATCGTACTTAAGACATCGGACATATTTCATATATCTCAAACAGTTTTTATGCTTATTATATCTATTTTGCTGGGTATTGTTATGGGCATTGCAGTATCTTACAGCGAATCCGGCACATCTGAAAAAAACAGCGGCGCCCTCTTTTTAATAAGTTTTGGCATCTTTTTCATAGGTCTTGGCATAACAAGCCTTATAAACGGCTACTATTTACTCTATGCGCTTTTCATGGGCATTACCATTTCAAACGCTTCGGTTAAAAATCAGGATGCACTAAACGAACTCTTTTATATAAAAACCCCAATATACATACTCTTTTTCTTTATCGCTGGGGCATCGCTTCATATCAAGACTATCAGTGAGATGAGATGGGCAGTGCTCGTCTATGTGTTGTTTAGAACTGCCGGAAAACTCGCGGGGGCGTACATAGGGGCGCGGAAGGGCAGGCTTGAGGATACATTCAGAAAATATGCAGGGACCGGACTCCTTACCCATGCAGGCCTTGCGACAGGTCTGGCCATCTATATAGGAGACAGCGCTGTTGAGGGCGGACACCGGATAATGAATACAATTCTTACCGGAACGATAATATTTGAGATATTCGGACCTTTGTTTCTCAAAACATCACTTGTGAAAACAGGCGAGGTAAAGGTGATTCATATAATGAAAAAAGGTATGGAGCCCATATTCGACAGCAGGCTTCATTCAGTGCTTTTAGAACTTACAAAGGCGTTCGGTCTGAAAAGTCTTGTTAAATACAGAGAACCCGGTGAGGTAAAGATAAAACACATCATGAGAAAAAAATTCACAACACTCTCACCAACTGATCATATTCAGGAGATCGTAAAGGCGTTTGAAAAGACCCATGCCAATGCGCTGCCTGTTATTTCGGAAAATAACATCTTTCACGGCATAATACATTTAAATGAACTGGAACACCTTTTCGTAAATGACGTAACCGAAAAACTTATAGTTGCGGAAGACCTTGTCATTCAGTGCACAAAACTTTCACCCGAAGACGAGCTGCTCCACGCCCTTAAGATTATGCAGAAAGAGGGGTTAGACTGCCTGCCTGTAGTTAATGAGGATGTGTTTCTTGGTATCGTAACAAGAAAAGACATCGTTACCGGAATGGCTTAAAAAGAGCTAAGTTAAACCCAAAAACAGAGATAGGTTTTTGGGCAAATTGGCAAGACGCTTTAAATGCAAGGCCGCAGGCGATTTTTCTTTTGAGGCGTACATAACCGGTACGGTGAGAAAGAAAAATCGCCGAGAACACAGCAGTTAAAGATGTATTGCCAATTTCAAATCCCGCTATCGCGGGATTTGGGTTAAAGAATTCTATTGTGCCTTATCTTGAGGCATTATCGTCAGTCCCCAATAATCGGTATCTTTCCACT
>JALXFI010000334.1:6401-13244 GCA_027069035.1 bacterium | reverse complement strand
TAGGAGAAAGGATTATAAAAAACCAGAAGATAAAGAACGAAACGACCTTATACAACGGCCTGCCATCCGATTTCTTGTATAAATACACTCCAAGTCCTATAATGATTAGTAAAATAACAAGCGATACAACAGGCGGGGGAATCGTATAGTTGAGCACCGTGCCCTCCTTTATCTCAGGAAACTCAAACAATCCCTTTGATATCGGAAAATCATAATCAAGGTTCTGATTTATCGGAACAAAGATAAGTACTATGTAATACACAAGCACATTGAACTGGGTAAACAGATACTCCAATGGGCTTATTGACTTTACCGCAAAACCAGCGGACGCCTCATTTAAATCCCCGAATCCACCTGATGGAATAATCGTCTTTGCTACAAAAAAGACAAGAAGAAAGAACATAACCACATACATAGGCCATCTCTTAAATACCTTCTTTACCTCACCTTCAGATATAAAGTAGAGATCGTAGAGAAAGATTATCGCAGGGATTGTCACGGCTATCTCCTTGGAATAAAAACCTAAGAGATAGCTTAAAACAACACCCGTGTAGAGAAAAAAACTCCTTGTCCCTGTTGAAGCTTTTGCCCCCTTTATAAAAAATAACACGGCCGCAAGATAAAAAAGGCTTGAAAGACTCTCCATCCTCTGAACTATGTAGGTCACAGCCTGTGTCTGCACGGGATGAACCGCAAAGATAAGAGCGCTGAAAAAGGCAATCTTCTTTGACCACAACTCATCTTCTTTTACCATCATAAATGTATGGAATAAAAAAAAGTAGACAAGTATGGAGTTTATGATATGAATGAGTATATTTACGATGTGGTAACCCACCACATTAAGACCGCCTACAGCATAATTAAGGGCAAAGGTCGCCATGGTAACTCCCCTTTGACCCATGATTATTTCAGGAATGTTGGATAGCTTCTGGAGTCTGTGGTTCTCTACAATCTGCGGAAGATCGTCAAAATGGAAACTTGACCGCAGAGTGTTTCCATATACCAGAAAAACAGCTACAACCAAAATTATCAACGCAATAATATGAAAATATCTGTTTAAAAAAGACCTCTCCATAATTACCCCAATCATTTCACCCAAAAAAAGAATTATTTACTGCCTGTTTTTAGGAAGGAATAAGTCTCACCCCAAAAACCATCGCTGTTCTTGGGCTTAATCTATCATAAGACTGCCTTGAAGAAGTATAGTAAAATAATCACTGCTACTTCAAAAAGCCGAAGGAAGAAAAGGTTATTTTCGTTCACACATATTTTTTAGGCGTCTGTTAAGCGCCTGACGTGTAATACCCAAAAGGGATGCCGCGACCCCCTGATTGTTGTCCGCTTCTTTCATTGCCTCTAAAACTATATATTTCTCCATTTCTTTGAAGGTAGGAAACCTTCCAAAGATATTATACAAAACCCTGCCATCCTGAGATTGGGAAACCAATTTTATATCGGGCTTGGAAGACTTCCGTTCCACATTAATAAACTTCATGAAATGATCAAGCGGCAAGGTTCCCGACACATGTTGAGCAACGGCATCAAAGATCATATTCTGAAGTTCCCTTATATTGCCCGGGAAATGGTAGGTCTTGAGAAGTGTAATAAGTTCCACCGGATACTTAGGAGGTCTCTTGCCAAGTTTCTCCGCTGATATCTTAATAAAATGTTTCACAAGAATTGGTAAATCCTGAATACGCTCCCTAAGCGGCGGAATATGAATTTGGTGGACTGAAAGACGATAATAAAGGTCGCTGCGAAACTTTTTTGAATTCATTAATTTACGGACATTTCTATTTGTGGCGCATATAACCCTTGCGCTGCTGCGTTTCGCAATATCCGAACCAAGAGGGAAATACTCCCGCTCCTGAAGCAAACGCAGCAGCTTGATTTGAGAAGTATTTTCAAGGTCTCCAATCTCATCAAGGAATAATGTCCCCTCTGCGGCCTTAGTAATAAGCCCGTCCCTGTCGCTGTCAGCGCCTGAATAAGCGCTTCTCTTATGGCCAAAAAGCGTATCGGAAAACATTGTTTTATCCATCCCCGATGCATTTACCGCAACAAACTCACCATTTCTATTGCTAAGGGTATGTATAACCCTTGCTATCAGTTCCTTTCCCACACCCGTCTCTCCGGTAATAAAGACCGGTCTGTTTGAGGGAGCTATAACCTCGGTATAATGAAAGATTGCACGCATCTTTTCATCATTTGTGATAATATCGGAAAATGCGTCTTCATGTTCCATTCGGCCTGTAAGAAGATGGTCTCTTAGACGAACCACTTCACTGCGCATTTCCACCACTTCAAGCATCTTCTTTACAGAGTGAATAAACCGGTCTTTATCTATAGGTTTTACAATGTAATCGTATGCCCCCAACCTCATACACCTGACAGCGGTCTCTATTTCATTTGTTGCGGTAACAACAACAACCGGAATGTGAGGATAGTTCCTGGAAATCTCAACAAGCAGCTTTTCCCCTGATATATGCGGCATACAAAGGTCTACTACAAGAGCGCTTACCTGGTTTTGTTTAAGAAAAGGCAGCACTTCACGGCTGTCATTAAGGGTGATAAGGTTGGTAATATTAGCCCTTTTCAGGGCAATAGTCGAAGCGGTAAGCCACTGAGGCTCGTCATCTACTAAAAGGATAGGTGAAAACTGGTTGGTTGAAGGCTTCACAGTCTATTAACTCTTATAATTTACACGTTTTGTCAGCGGAGTCTTTTTCTTCCTCTGTTTGAAAGGCAGGCAGCATAACGGTAACACAGGTTCCCTTATCCAATTCCGATTCAATCTCAAATTTTCCCTTGTGTTCTTTAACGATCATATCGGATATAAAAAGGCCAAGTCCTGTGCCGCCTTTATCAAGTTTCGTGGTGTAAAAGGGATCGACTGCCTGAGCCAGCACTTCTTCCGACATACCTACACCCTCGTCTCTTATTTCAACAACAATTTGATTTGATTCCCCGGATAAACAGGTGGATATTGTAACCCCCGCCCCCTTATGGTCAAGCGATTGAATTGCATTAAGTATGAGATTAATAATCACCTGTTCAATCAGCTGCGGATCGCCCTTTGCCTTTGGCAATTCATTGCCCAACTTGAGTTTAAGTTCAGCATCAGATTTTTTAATCTTATAATCAAGGATAAATAAGGAATGATTAATTATCTGATTTATGTCAACTTTGCAGTCTAAAGTCGGACAGTTCTGACGCGCAAGGGCTTTTATGCTTTCTGCGATCTTTGTAATCTGTTTGGAACCCTCTTTTATCCCTAAAAGAAGTTTCGGAACAGTAAGTTTCAGGTCTGACAATAAGGATTCATCCGGTAAGACCTTCTCATTATCGGGACCAAGATTATCTATATAATCGATAAAATCTTTCCATATATCAACCAGCAACTGGGAATTAAACATGATAAAATTATTTGGATTATTTATATCATGGAGCACACCTGAAGAAAGCAGTCCTATAAACGACATTTTGTCGGTCTGTATCATCTTTGCCTGCAACTGTTTTAACTTTTCTTCTTTCAGTATCTTATCGGTTATATTGTTGAAAGAACAATAGGCTACCATCCTGTTGTTGAGTGTTATTGCCCTGCCCTTTATGTTGACATATATCCTTTTGCCTTTCTTCGTTTTACATTTTATCTTATCGAGAGTCAAACAACTCTTCTTCAGACTGCTGCTGCACAACAGCAGTTTGCATTTTATAAAACCGCCATTGTCAAAAATTATGGATGGTCCATGGCGAAGATACTCCTCATTGCTAAAACCGAAAAGCTCTCTACAGGCATCATTCATATCGATAAATTCACAATTATTAGGATCAAGAATAATTATAGCATTCTCAGATTGATTGAACACCTGATAGAACAGTTCTTCGCTCTTTTTTAAAGCTATTTCTTTTTTCTTGATTTCGGTTATATCGGTGGCCACCGACAACTTTAAGGCATTTCCCTTTAAATCATATATCGGCTTATTAATCACAGAAAACCATTTGCGCTCATCACTGTTAGTTTTATCAGATTTAAGGCTTTGAAAGTTAAAACGAACGGTTTCACCTTTAAAGACTTGTTCATTAACACACCATGGACACACGGAATCAAAGTCGTGAATCGCCCTGTAGCATATCTCTCCAATAGCGTTATGACCAAGGCGTTCTATGTGTTTTTTATTCATGAATTTAATTCTATAGTCCTTAGTAACTACATAGATGTATTCTTCCATTGTATCAAGCAATATCTCTAAGAACTTGTTATATCTCTTTAGATTGCTTAAATTATTCTCGGCCTTAAAATCTTCCAGGCTCTTTATCTTGTTGTTCCCCTGTTTTTTCATCTACCAAACCTCGTTATGGAATAAAAAGGAGACCATAACTTTCAGCACCATATCCGCATCATACAATCTCGCGCCACACACACCGCACAGACGATTATTTTACTCCTTTTTTTTTTTTTTGTAAACCATTTGTTTTTAACATGTTTGTTTTAACGTGTTTATTAGAGGCTATCTGCTCAGGTTTCCACTTTTTTTGATTGAAGGGCTCATCTTCAGTAAAGAGCAATGGCATTGAAACGCATAATATCCGCCATACTATTTTTAAGGGAAGATTCCGTAGGTATTGACCCAATCGGGAACGAGCAGTAAGATTTTTAAACCGGGGAGGGAGGAAAAGTTACTGCCCGTATGTATATCCCGACAGGGCTGGTTAGGAGGTGTTAAACCTTTTAAAAGTTGCCCAATACAACTATTTTAAAAAGTTAACACAATGTACACATTTGAAGTCCGAAACATATCTCTGTTTTTTTTTTGCGTTTAAGATATTTTAATCACTACCTTTAAAGTTTGCTTTAAGGCTCACCGTTTTGCCTTCTTTTATGTGGACACTTTTAAAAAATTTCACCTTATCCATGTAGTGCAACTTAATATCATAAGTACCCACAACAAGATTGAGTTCAATAGGAAAGGTCTCCGTAACCTCTATTTTTTCTTTTTCTCCGGCTCTATAAACCTCACTCCACCAGAAAAGCCGCGGCACCCTCCTTGTCCCCAAAATCTCGGTATTGCCACTATAGACCTTTACAACCAACGAACCCTTCGCAAAACTAATCTTCTTTCTCGTCCTTCTTGTATTTCCTATCTTCAAACCCTTTAACCATTTATCGGCATTTCCATAATGAACCAGCACATCGTACTTGCCCCGCGGCAGATAGAACCTTACAGGAAATAAATGCGTAGAGGCTATCTTTTTTGTAGTGCCGCTCTCATATACATCAGCCCACCATGCATATCCGTACTGTGTCCTCATATAGTCCGACACCTCACTACCCTTTGCCTTATAAACCTTTACTTCAAGATTGTAGCTTACAATCTTCTCTATCTCCTCAAACGCTCCTTTAAGCCCGGTCATGTCGCTTACATTGAAATACTTGCCGCCTGACGAAGAGGCTATACACCTAAGTTGTTCCATTTCCGAGATATTCGGCACTGCAAGTCCGATGGCATATATCTTTACATTATTCTCATTATTCTTTGCCTCTTTGTGTTTTTTTATATCGCTACATGTATCTGACCCGCACATATCACCGCTGCTTAAGAGAAGAACGACATCGCTGTTGTCTTTAAGGTTTGATAGAACATGGTTAAACGAACGCGCTACCCCGTCTTGCCCATCACCTGACCCTGCGCTGCCCATAACCCTTAATGCACTCTTCAATCTTTTTTTTTCACTGCCGTTTCCCATCGCTATGACAACCTCACAACCTCTACAACCCTTTCCGTCATAAACTTTGATAACTATATCATTAAAAAAGAATCTGTTCTTTTTTATAAAATTCCCAAGCTCATCTACAACCTTGTTACCTATATGATTGGACCTATCAAAGAATATCACCATCCTTGAGGCAGATGCCGTACTTGCCATTAAAAGTATAAAAACAATAAACAAAAGCGATAGTTTGAAGTTCCATAATAGAAAACCTCTTCCAATAGATCTCATATTAAACTGGCGCAGATATCTCTTTATCATCCATTACTTCCCTGTCGGTGAAGGTAAAAGCATCTTGGGCACATAAAATTCTTTATACTTCGCAACAAGTCCCACTACCTCCGTATCTCTAAGATCATTTATCCTGTGAGGCGGATAACCGAGTTTATCAAATGGCAGATACGGCTCATCTTTGGTATGACATCTATCACAAAAGAGCGGTTTTTCATTCACTACCTCATGAATGATCTTTTTCATCTTGGATTGCTGGGTCGGAGTAAGCTTATCCTTGTTCTTTAAAAATTTTACAACCACCTGCCGCTCCTTCTTACCATCCAGAAATCTGAAGCGTCCTTTTTCCACAACCCCAGGGGCAATCTTTGTACCATAGTTGCCGTACTTATCTATATCCACGGATAAAAGCTGCGGAGGATTGCCTGTAACCTCACCGGTCTTTTTGTCATACCATCTAAATTTCCACTTCTTACCCTTCGGAGGTTGTATGTGGCACGTCTGACACGCAATGTAAAAGGCATGCATATTTAAAAAAGCCCTTATGGCCTTTGCCTTGTCATGCGGCACATCACCATGACACTTTATGCATATATTGGTATTGTCCGGCTCTACACTAAACCCTGTATGATGAAAGTGGCCCTTTACATACTGCTCGTTTATAACCTTAAATCCCAAATCCGTTGTTGCCTTCTGTTCCTGCTCCTTAAGCAACTTATCAAGAACATCTTCCTTCTCATCATCGGAGACAAGACTCTTGATCGTACCGACCGATTCCGTAACCTCGGCGCTTTCACTGCCGAATATAAGATGGGTGACAAGGTTTGCATACCACAGGAC
>JALXFI010000334.1:0-6391 GCA_027069035.1 bacterium | reverse complement strand
CCACAGGACAAACCCCATAAGGATAATAATGTATATCTTTGAAATAATCTTTTTTAAAACCGCCAAGGTCTTCCCTCCCAGCCTTTTAGTGTTGAGGCCTTATCTCTTTTTCCAGCCCTTCTTCTTTCATAACCCTTTCATATTCGCCATAATGCTCATGTATCATCTCATCCTCAGAAAGATACCCTGTGAGAAAGACCATCCCCATAGGAAACTTCTCCGGCGCATAATGGACATTATACCAATGGACAAAAAACAAAAACATAACGGCAAGCAATGCTTCGTCCGTATGCATTATATACGCTGCATTTAATACAATCCCCGGCAGGTAATGACTCACCTCATCCCGCCACCACAGGATTGCGCCTGCAGGACCAAGCACCGGTATACCCCAGTAAGGCGCAAAATAATCGAACTTCTCTTTCCATGACATCCTCTCAAACTTCGGCTTCTTGTTTGTCCAGTAAAGCAGATACTTAAAATAGTTTATAATATCAAAAAGATCCCTTTTATTGGGTATCATCTCCTGAGACAAAAATTCCTTTATAATATTAAACGGCGTAGCCCTGCCCTCTTCCCTGAGCCTTCTCACCCTTGTATTAAAAAAGAGATATAAAAAATAGCAAGTATGATAAACAAACAGGGCAAGGACGATTGACCCTGCCGTTCTGTGTATCTTTGGCGCAACATCGATACCTCCAAAGAAGTTATACAGATACGGCGCCCACCATGCATCATGATATCTCAGTGGGAAACCTGTAAGGGCAAGCGTTATCGTTGCTGTAAAAAGAACGATATGCTGTATCCTCTGATGCAAAGAGAATCTATAAAAATATCTTTTCCCCTTCTTTTCAACTATCTTGGGATATTTTTTCATCGACAAAGCCCCCCTATTCCTCAATCTCACTTATATCAAGTATTAAGCCGTCTTTTTCATATATCTCAGACTCACTCAATACAGGTTCTCTTCTAATAGCAAAGTTAGGGATAAGCCTGCGGAGAAGCTCAAGAAATATGAGGATCAGAAAGAAGTACATGACCCCTGCCGTAAGAAATTTAAAAAACCATAACATATAATATTCAAGCGGATACTTATCCTTGTCATAGGTCACATGCACCTGATAACTCGCAAGCTTTTCCCCTGCATTTACATGACACTCCTCTGCCCTGCATGTCCTGCTTACATTGAGAGGATAGACAGCAGATGTGGCGGACTTTTTGCCCTCAATAAAATGAACATTCTCTCCTTTAACCACATGACAGTCAACGCAGTCAGGCGCCCTTACCGAACCATAATCAACCGCCTTGCCATGAAATGTCTCCTTGTACGATGTCACAACATCATCAAGGCCGTGCCTTTTTTGAAAATCCTTCCTCCCATGACACTTTGCACAAATCTCAACGATCTCCTTAGACTTCCTTGTCTTCTGAAGTCTCGATGTTACGTGGGTATAAAAGATATCTGCAAATCTTCCGGTCCTGTGGCATGTCTTACACCTGCCAAGCGCCCTTTTGGAGACACCCGGTCTGATACCCTTAAAAAAAGAAAGAGGCCTGTAAAGCGGCTGTTCATGACAGTCCTTACACCAGGGATAGTCTTCGGAATATTTTTTTAATTTACCGTTCTTATCATACTTGCTATGCACACTCGTAGACAAGATATCTTCAATAGGTTGGTGGGAAAACCTCTTCTGACCCGATGGCTCAATAATGTGACACTCAACAGTACAGTTTACCTTTTTGGCAGGTTCATGAGGAATAACATTAATATCCCTATGGCAATCATTACACTTTACCTTCGCATGGGGGCTTCCCCTGAAAACCCGCTCATTGATATAAAAAAGTCTGAATCTGCCATCCTTGTTTATCCTGCTCAACCCCCTGTACTTATGACATAAAAGACAGTTCAAATCATCCGACGCGCTTGCGGTTTTAGCATAGACGACAAGACCTGCAAACAATACAGCCCCCAATAATAAGATCACTAAAAACCGACTTTTATTAAAACCCTCTTGCATCTCTACGATATCTCTCCCTCTAATAGATATTATTTATTAAAAGATAACAATATCTATTCGTTTTGTAAAGCCTTCACTCAATTTAATTAATAAAAACAGTCTTCTGACGATCAAACAAGCGCGGTGGGATAATCAGGGAGGGAATTCTTACTTACATAAAGTTACCAACCCACTCATAAATACAACCAAATGCGTTTAATTGGATACCCCTCGCTTTGAATAACGCTCCTCATACCTTAAATCCCCCTTTTTATACAGCACAGCCATGATATAATCCGTAAGGGAATCAATAACATCATCGGAAATTGTCACGCCAAATACAGGCATATTCCTATCTTTTATATCTCCACTCCTCCCCCTGACATAATCCACAATCTCCTGACGACCCTGATGCACAATATTCAATCTCTCGGGCTGCCCGAGAGACCTCCTTGCCGCCCATCCGTCTCCGGTGCCATCCCTGCCATGACACTGAGAACAGTATCTGGTATAGTATATACGCCCCCTCTCCAGAGGGTCATTTTCAAACCTTTCCATACGCTCATTCGGCGTAGGACCTTTAAGTTCACCGCTGTCCACCTCCAAAGTGCGTATATAAGCAACAATATCCTTGATGGTGCTTGAGGACAGGCTATCTCCAAAACCCGGCATCTGAAGGTAGGCAAACTGTTTTTCCCCGTAAGCAATCCTCTCATACAGATCATGATCGGAAAGCAAAGACATGTACGCCTTGTTTGAAAGATCCCCCGTCGGCACACCACGCAGCATGGAACCCTGACCATTACCCTTGCCGTTTCTGCCGTGACACTGGATACAATGGTGTTTGTAAGCCGCCATCCCCCTTTCTACATCATCGCCTTTATATCCATCGTCGTTGCCGCGCGCATACACAACAGAACCAACGCATAGAATAAAAATCAAACAAACAATAGATGCCATCCGTTTCCCTACGTATTTGGTCGCATATTTCATTGTAGTCTCCTTAATATTTTGTAACATCAACAATCTATCTATCCAAATATTATGCAATCCGCATACCAAAATCAACAGCCCCATTACAATAGAGACCTAAACGTGTATAAGTGTTTAGTTTTATTTATTTTTACATCCATCAATCGGATATATAACTCCTACCAATACTATTCCCTCTTATGTCATAAAGAGATGACATCTCTGCATTCCATTAAGGGAAAGGTCTATAAAAAACAGGAGTTTCCGCACACAATCACCTATTAATGACATATGTAATAATATTATGACACTCTTATGATAGATGAATAGGAATACAGAAGCAAAATATTAAAAGAACCTTTTTCAGAGCCGTAAGGTAGATATGATTGCTCCTTTTATCTATTTTTCATCCGGAAAGGGTTTTTTCTCGCAACTCTAAAGTCAATCTTCAGGTTTGTTTGTGCGGCATACTTTAGTATGCCTCCGCTCAAACCCGTAGAATACATTGGCTTCCTTGACCTTGCAAAAAACTCCTGCTTTCCGAATTGAAAACATATTTAGTGTCTATATGGGTTTTCCGGATAGACACTATCTAAGGAAGACGGGGTTTGCTCCATCTATCCATCATCACGGCATCAGGATCAAACATAGTTGGGAAATAGAATTTTTTGTATTTCTTGATCACGCCGGCAACCTCTGTTGAGGTAAGAACATTTACCCTGTCGGGTCTGTAAAGAAGTTTATTAAAGTTCAGGTATCCGTCCTTTCTGTGACATTCATCACAGAAAACCGGTTTTGCCGATACCTTCTTATGTATTTTAAACTTTATCTCCGCCGCCTGGTCGGCGGTAAGCGTGTCTCTGAGTTTAAGGTAATTCTCAGTCACCTTATCGCTTATAATCCTGTCAATTCGTTTCAACTTATTATTATCTTTCATAAAAGGCACTATGAGGGCTCCATACCTCCCCGGTTTTCCGTTCAGGAGTTTCAGCTCGCCCGTATTATCCGCCTTTATCCATTTATAAGTAAACCTTTGACCGTCTTTACTCCTCACATGGCATACCTCACAGGCCATAAAGAATGCATGGGCATTAAGAAACGCCCTTACATCCTTTGCCTTTGAATGAGGGTATGTGCCGTGACATTTAAGGCATATGCTCTTGTTCTGACTCTCTATATTTATGCTTTCATCCGTATTATGAAAGTGTCCTCTCATATCGTCTTTATAATAAACTATATCCTCAAAGTCGTCTTCCTGTTTATTGACAACTTGTGCAGTTCGCACAATAGGTCTGAAATACGTGATCCAGACAACCCAACCAAGAAACGTAAGGTGTATGCTAAGGACAAATAGCATCAAGAGATGCAGCAGCCACTTCTTAATCACGATTTACTCTCCTTTTCTTCTCCATTGTCCTTTATTCTTTCATACCAGAGCGGATGGTGATGCTTCAGGTCATCCTCTGACATCATCCCATGAATAAATGTGGTGTTAAGGGGGTAATTGCCGGGTTTAAAAAATACGGTGAGCAGGTGCCATACAAGGATGGCAAGGGCTGCAAGCGTCGCCTCTCCTCTGTGAAAGGCCATTGCCACATCGAGGTAGAACTGATTCCAGTTATACTCACTCCACAACATTACACCTGAGATAGCAACAATAGGCAGACCAAAGTAGATGGAAAAATACTCGAGTTTATCCTGATAATTAAATCTGTCAAATTTTGGACGTTCTTTACTAAGCCCCACAAGATATGCCACATTCTGCATTGCATCCTTAAAGTCCTTTAATTTAGGGAGCATATCCCTGATCCAGCTATTCCCGTCCTTTGTAAAGCTCACATAGTAGAGGTGATATACGCCTATAAGTATAAAACCGACTCCGGCAATCCTGTGAAGTATCCCCCTCCAGAAAAATATAAGCTTGCTTGCGCTGCCGAAACTATTTATAACCCATGTCTCGCCTTCCAGCATAAAACCCGTCAACACAAGTGTAGTTATGCTCAATATGAGCATAAGGTGCTGTATCCTCTCAGACCTGTTCATGCGCACATAATATCGCATGGCTATGTTCCTTTTATCATAACAGTCCATGACTGTTCCTCCTTCTCTCCCTTGCCACCGCTATAAAGTCAAGCATCTGGTGAATAATCATCCCTCCTATAACCACGGCAATTGCTATCTTATAGATCGTATTTATCCAAAATACCACATTCTCACGGAAGCTTTCATCCGGGTTGTTTACCTTCTTATTGCCCGATTGTTTCTTCCCGCCCTTTGTCAATGAAACATCGTACACCGCCGCCTTTAAAAACTCCTCCGTATTCTTAGCGCCGGAGGCATGTATCTTCTGCCTGCCAAGGGCAAACTCCTTGGTTGCGCCAGGATGGCATCCGCCTGTTCCTCCATAATTCTGACATGTCTTTTGGCGGTTTGCAGCATTGACAGAAGATAGCGGATCGGTCTTGGACACTATACTGTGAGGCGTAAGTCCAATCCCTCTCGGGGCATGACAATTCAAACAGTTGGCAACATCCTCATTGCCGTATTCAATCGCCTTGCCATGAAATGTGTCTCTGAAGCCAATGGCTATATCGAGTTTATGCCGAGCCATCTTACTGCTGTCCTGATGACAACTGCTGCATAGGGTTACAACCTCTTTGGACGGCCTGCGTTTTATCATCCTGTAGTATTGGTGTTTGATAAACCTCTTTGCCCAGTTTTGTTTCTCATGACACTGTCCGCATATATTAAGAAATTTGAGCCCTTCCGCTGATGTAATGTACACAGGATTCTTATGGCAGTACGTACATGTCGGTAGATCATCTTTATACTCGGGGTGTTTCGTTCCTTTTACGCCGTGTATACTCTTTTCAAGGGTATCAACGATCCTCTTGTGTGAGAATTCTCTGCCACTGGATGGGTCTTTTATATGACAGTTTTGCGCACAATTTACCTTCTTCACCCCCGTATGAGGGAGTTTGTCCACATCCGTATGGCAGTTTTTACACCTGAGATTGCCATGCACCGTATTTTTAAAGATATCCTCGTTTACAAAGAAAACCCTTTTTTTTCCTTTTCCGTCAGGACCGCTTTCGAACCTCCCCATACCAGAATACTTATGACACATAAGACAGTTTTCCTCATCGGCTGCATGCAGCAAGACAGCAAAGGTAATTATAAAAAATGCAGTAAGTGTAAAAATAATAATATTCTTCATCTTCTTTAATTTGAGGCGCTTGTATACGCCGGCGCAGGACATTCAACGGCATGCGGAAACGTAACTGTAAAGTTCTCGGTAGCCCCTTCATTTATATCCACGTTGTATATCCACTTCTCATGCCCCCTGTAGTAAATCTTTATATCGTATCTGCCGTTTACAAGATTAAACTCAGGAGGAAAGGTTCTGGTCGTTTCTACAGGTC
>JALXFI010000333.1:1861-4401 GCA_027069035.1 bacterium | reverse complement strand
CTCTATAAGACCTGAAAGGGCGCTTCTCGGCTTGAGAAAAGAACTTGGCGCTTTTGCAAACCTTAGACCTGCAAAGATATTCTCGGTTCTTTCGGCCGCTTCAACCCTTAAGGGCGAATTTATAGAGGGGGTTGACCTTCTTGTAGTAAGGGAGCTTACAGGCGGTATATATTTTGGTTTGCCCAAAGGGGTTGAAGATGTTGGAGAGGGGGTAAAACGCGGTTTTAATACCCTTGTTTATAACACACAGGAGATTGAAAGGATTGCAAGGATCGCCTTTCAGGTTGCGCGCAAACGCCGCAAAAAGGTAACATCTGTAGATAAGGCAAATGTCCTTGAATCAACGGAACTATGGAGGGAAGTGGTTCAGGATGTGCATAATGAGTTTGAGGATGTAGAGCTTAATCATATGTATGTGGATAACTGCGCCATGCAGCTTATAAGGGAACCGACACAGTTTGATGTAATCCTTACCACTAATCTCTTTGGTGACATACTTTCCGACGAGGCCTCAATGCTCACTGGTTCCATAGGAATGCTCCCGTCTGCAAGCATTGGAGGAAAGACGGGGATATTTGAGCCGATACACGGCAGCGCCCCTGATATCGCGGGCAAGGACAAGGCAAATCCCTTTGCCGCCATCCTTTCTGCGGCCATGATGCTAAGATATACATTTAACAGGGAAGACGATGCATTGTCTATAGAGGCGGCCGTAGATAAGGTGCTTAAAAAGGGTTACAGGACATTTGATATCCATAGCGAGGGTAAGAAACTTGTCGGCTGCAGAGAAATGGGGGATATGGTTGTTGCCGCCCTTAATGGCTCCATTGATTGATTTTTCTTCCCTTTCATATCAGAGTTGTCCTGCATAGCCGCAAATTAAACTTTACTACCAAATGAAACAAGGTTTCCGGTGCTGACAGATATCATACATAGCGGCGTGGCCAAGGCTCAAATAAGGCGGCCGACTCATGCCCTGATAGACTTGAGTGCACTGGAGTATAATTACAGGACAATTAAAGAACATCTCCCTCATGATACGGCCGTCCTTTCGGTTGTAAAGGCCAATGCCTACGGACACGGAACCATTGAAACAGCTAAAAGACTGGAGAGTCTTGGCACGGATTTTTTTGGCGTTGCAATATGTGAGGAGGCCATTGAGCTGAGAGAGGCCGGTATAAAATCGCCCATCATTATCTTGAGCGGCATCCCTAAGAGTCAGACAGAATATATATTCCGCTTTGATCTGACTCCTTTGATATTTGATATTGCTTCAGCCGAAACCATAGGCATGTTTGCCGAAAAAGCAGGGAGAAAGATTAAAGTCCACCTTAAAGTAGATACAGGCATGGGCAGGTTAGGGGTGCTTCCAGAACAGCTTTCTTCATTTTTTGAGATGCTTAAAAACTTTCGAGCTATTGAGATAGAGGGGGTGGCCTCTCATCTTTGCGAATCGGAAAACAAGGATAATCGGTACTCTCTTAAGCAGATCGATAGATTCCATAAGGCCGTTCAAATTGTAAGGAGTTGTGGATACAGCCCTCGATATCTTCATATTGCAAACAGCGGCGCAATACTGAATCTGCCTTCCTCTCTCTTCAATATGGTGCGTCCCGGACTTATGCTCTACGGTTCGTATCCTTCCAAAAGATTTAAGAAAAAAATGGCGCTTAAACCGGTCATGAGCTTTGTTACAGAGATAATTCATCTGAAAGAAGTTAAAAAGGGACTGCCGCTTAGCTACGGGCGCAGATTTATAACGGCAAGGGATAGTCTTATTGCGGTTATACCCGTTGGTTACGGCGACGGTCTGCCGCGTTCTCTTTCAAACAAAGGACAGGTCATTATAGGCGGGAAAAAAGCGAGCATTGTGGGTACAATATGCATGGACCTTACCATTGTCGATGTTACCGATTTACCCCATGTTGAACTCGGGGATGAGGTGATATTGATAGGCAGGCAGGAAAGTGAAGAAATTACAGCTCAAGATGTTGCGCAAACGGCCGGCACCATCCCGTATGAGATATTATGCGGTATCAACAAAAGGGTGCCGAGGTTTTATCGTAATTGAATCTTAGGCTATGAATGAACTGCTTGAATATATAGGCGCTCTGATAAAGACTTTTGTTACCGCCACCGGCAGGATGGGGATAATCTTTTTTCAGGCGGTAAAGTGGCTTTTTGTCCCGCCATTTAAGTTCAGAAACCTCTTTCATCAGATGGAGTTCGTAGGGGTAAGGTCCATCTTTGTGGTTGTTCTCACAGGTGTTTTTACAGGAGGGGTGCTTGCGCTTCAAAGTTATAATGCATTGAAGAGGTTCGGCGCTGAAAGTCTTGTGGGCGCAATGGTGGCGCTAAGTATGGCAAGGGAGTTGGGACCGGTGCTTACGGGTCTTATGGTTACGGGCAGGGCGGGTTCTGCAATAGCAACGGAACTTGGAACAATGAGGGTTACCGAACAGATAGACGCCCTTACCACTATGGCGGTAAATCCCATAAAATATCTTGTCACCCCAAGGATATTAGCAGGGGTCCTTATG
>JALXFI010000333.1:0-1851 GCA_027069035.1 bacterium | reverse complement strand
CAATTATAACGGACTTTGTCGGCATAACGGGTGGATATTTTGTGGGGGTGAAACTCCTTAATATCAACTCAGGGGTCTTTATCGGCAGGGTAGTGGATTTTGTTGGTATAAATGACATATTTTTTGGGATTATAAAATCGGTTTTCTTCGGACTCATACTTACACTGGTTGCCTGTTATCAGGGTTTTTACACTGTTGGAGGGGCCGCCGGCGTTGGCAGGGCGGCAACCGTTTCAGTCGTCCTTGCCAGTGTGCTTATACTTATAACCGATTATATGTTGACATCGATCATGTTTTAACGGCTTGTCGGATGATAGATATCGTTGATCTAAGAAAAGCTTTTAATGGTAAAAATGTCCTTGATGGTGTGGACATGACCATTGAAAGGGGAAAGATAACCGTTATTATAGGCAGAAGCGGAGAAGGTAAAAGTGTCCTTCTTAAACATATTATAGGGTTAATGAGACCTGACTCTGGCAGTATACTGCTTGACGGTGTGGATATATCAGACCTTACGGAAAGGGAGTTTGATACCGTGAGAAGAAGGTTCGGTATGCTCTTTCAGGGCGCCGCCCTTTTTGATTCCATGACCGTTGAGGAAAATGTGGCATTCCCTCTTATAGAGCATACGAGTCTCTCAATGCATGAGGTAAGGGATACCGTAAGAGAGAAACTCGATAAAGTGGGACTCTCCGGTATAGAACGGATGATGCCCTCAGAGCTTAGCGGCGGGATGAAAAAAAGGGTGGGGCTTGCAAGGGCTATTGCAATGGACCCTGAGATAGTGCTTTTTGATGAGCCTACAACGGGGCTTGATCCCATTATGTCCGATGCAATATCACGTCTTATACTTAAAACTCAAAGTGACTTGAACACAACTTATGTTATAATAACGCATGATATGACAATGACGTACAAAGTAGCAGATTATGTTGCCATGCTCCACAAGGGAAGGATTATAGAGTGCAGCGGTGTAGAGGAGATAAAGGGTTCTCAAAACCCTGTGATAAGGCAGTTTCTTGACGGCAGGGCGGACGGGCCTATCCGTGCAGTTTGAAGAAATTACTGCAATGAGATTTAAAGAATTAAAGGTAGCAGAAGAGCTATGGGATTTTCTTGGGAATGACAGAGTTTATGAAGAATTATTAAATTGCTTTGAAAGAGCAGGTATTGAGTTAAGAGAAGAAATTGATGACTATTTTTCAAAATTCAAATAAAAAGAGAAGCTCACTTCCTTTGACTGCTATTTTGATTTTTCTGTTTGATAAACTCAAGGCAAAGGGGATATTTTTGTTATGATGCGTCTCAGCCCGGAGGCAAAGGTGGGGTTGTTTGTTCTGATAGGGGTTGCTATCCTTGTATTTATGTCTCTTAAAGTCGGTGGTATAAAATTAGGCAGCGGAGAAGGATACGATCTGTTGGTCAAATTCGACAATGTCGGCGGTCTTGATGTGGATGCCCCGGTAAGGGTGGCGGGTGTGGAGATCGGCAGGATCAGGGATATCAGGCTTAAGGACAATAAAGCCGAAGCGCTGCTCAGAATAAATCCCGGTATTACGATAGGAAAGGATTTTACAGCCGTAATAAAAACAAAGGGGTTGCTTGGAGAAAAATATATTGAGCTCATACCAGGTTCTCCTGAAGCGCCCGCTATTGAACCGGGGGAAGAGATCACAAGGACAAAGACCTTTGCTGAGGTAGATGTTCTCATAACCCAGTTGAGCGCCATTTCAAAGGACTTAAGAGGCATCGTACAGACATTGGGCAATGTGCTTGGGGGAGACAAGGGCGAGAAGACCATCCGTAATATAGTCGGAAATATCGAGGGTGTTACAAAAAATCTTAACAGGA
>JALXFI010000332.1 GCA_027069035.1 bacterium | reverse complement strand
GCCGAATCTTGTGCCTGTAAATGACCCCCTTTATATGCCATCGGATATTAACGGGAATGGAATAATTACCATTTGTCAGTCTCCTACAAGAAAAGAACTCAAAAATACGGTTGAATTTAATGATACGGTAGATGCATTGCAGAAGAGGTTTTCATACCTGCGCAGTGTGGTGATCGAAAATACCCTTCACAGGGAATGTTTAAAAATGAAAAGAAAGTGTGACATCCATTTCGATCATATGCAGGGTTATTATGGGGTGTCTTCCCTGGAAGGGCTGAGTCAGGGGAAACCTGTCATAGCAGGGCTTGATGATAGAAATCTTTGTGCCATAAAAGATTTTACAGGCGCTCGGAGGCTTCCGTGGATAATTGCTAAAGGCAGAGAGGACCTGAAAATGAATCTTGAAAGTCTTGTTTTGGACAGGGATTTTATGAAGGAAACAGGCGAAAGAAGCAGGGAATTTATGGAGAGATACTGGACAGAGGAGATGGTGATCCATAGACTTAACGGGTTTTACTCAAGACTGTAGGGGTAAGATATGAAACGAGAAAAGGTCTTAATTATCAAGGTTGGCTACTCAGAGACACTTGACAGAGAGATAAGCGCTCAGACAAGCTATGGGGATGTGCTGAGGACTACCGTTTTGCTTCATATCTTCAGAGATGCCCATGTTACATGGCTTGTGGATAAAAAGGCGGTGCCGATACTTGGAAATATCTCTGAGATAGACAGATTGCTGGTTCCTGATCCGCTTACTATACTTCAGTTGCAGGCGGAACACTTCGATACGGTCATAAACCTTGAGAAGGTTCCCGGACTATGCGCCCTTGCCGATTCAATAAAGGCATGGCGGAGATTTGGTTTTCGTTTTGACAACAGATTGGGCTGTGCCGAGGCATACGATGGAACGCATGAGGTATTATATCTCTGTAATGATATTAAGACTAAACGAAGCAACAGAAAGTTTGCCCAGGAGGTCCTCTTTGAAATGGTTGGAAAGAAATGGGGTGGCGAGGAGTATATTTTTGCTTATAGGCCTTCAGGAGATGTGAAATACGATATAGGTTTTAACCACACAGTGGGAAACAAATGGCCGACAAAGGCCTGGCCGATGGAAAAATGGAAGGAGCTTGAAAAGCGGTTGGCAGGAAGGTTCTCCATCTCATGGCAGCAGGGACTTGATAATATGGAAGACTATTTTGAGTGGATAAACTCGTGTCGTATGATAGTAACTAATGACAGTTTTGGCCTTCACCTTGGGCTTGCCATGAAGAAAAAGATTGTCGCCCTTTTTGGCTCCACAAACCACAGTGAGGTTTTTATGTACGGGCTTGGTGAAAAGGTGTTTCCAAAAACCCAATGCGAAACAATTCCCTGTTTTGAAAAATCCTGCTTTTATAAAAAACACTGTATGGAAGACATATCGGTTGGCATGGTAAACGATGCGGTAAATGCGGTCTTTAAAGGGCGGACGGTAAGTGGAATGACAAAGGCGGCGTCCTGATGCAGGATGTAAGTGTTTCTCAGAGACTTGCATATGTGGGCATATTTCTTACCTTCAGATGCAGCTTTGGCTGCCGCTATTGTATAAACCGCTTTGATGATCTGAAACCTCGCAAAGAGCTGACATGTGAAGAATGGATAAAGGGGCTTAACCGTTTAAGGATAGGTAGGCAGCAGATGGTTCCCCTGACGATACAGGGAGGAGAGCCGAGCTGCCATGATGGATTTTTCGATATTATAAATGGACTTGATGAACGGTTCTATATAGATATCCTTACAAACCTTGATTTTGATATCGAACGTTTTATAAGGGAGATACCTCCGGAAAAACTTAAAAGAGACGTTCCATATGCATCCATAAGGGTGAGCTATCATCCCGGCGGTTCCAGACTTAAAGAAGTGCTTAATAAGGTTAAATTTATGCAGGAGAGAGGTTACTCCATAGGACTCTTTGCAGTGGAGCACCCGGATACGGATATCGAAATTATAAGTAAAGAGGCTGAAATGCTTGGCATAGATTTCAGGACAAAGGAGTTTCTCGGAAGACACAAAGGCAGGATTTACGGCCGTTACAAGTTTGATGAAGCGTGTTCAGGGAGAGATCAAAAAAAGGTTTTATGCAGGACGGGGGAGCTGCTTGTGGCTCCCGACGGCCATATTCACAGGTGTCACCGTGATCTCTATAAGGGGGAAAACCCTGTGGGACACATACTTGATGAAAACCTCGAGATCGATTTCGTTTACCGCGAGTGCAATGTTTACGGCCGGTGCAACCCCTGCGATATAAAGCTTAAAAACAACCGTTTCCAGCAGTTCGGCCATTGTTCTGTAGATATCATTTTTGAGGATGAAAGAAAAGGGCTTGCGATTTGATGAGCCATAACCAATCATAACCAATGATCAATGACCCTTACCGCATAGACAGCCATAAGCTCATGTTTCACCCCGAAAGGGTGGCAAAGTGGCTTGAGGCTGGAAGCGACTGGGAGAAGGCGAAGAAGGTGTATCCCATCTATGTTGAGGTATCGCCTTCAGGCGGGTGTAATCACCGCTGCGTTTACTGCGCTATGGATTATGTAGGCTATAAACCGAGATTCCTTGATATGAAGGTTATGGAACAGAGGCTTCCGGAGATGGGAAGGCTTGGCATAAAGAGCATAATGTTCGCCGGAGAGGGCGAGCCTCTGCTTCATCCTGAGATAACAGGACTTGCAAAAGTTGCTGTGGATTCAGGTATCGATATAGCCTTTACAACAAACGGAGTGCTACTTGATGAAAAACTGGCAAAGGAGCTTATTCCAATAACCAGTTGGATAAAGGTGAGCGTCGATGCGGGAAAACCATCTACATATTCCTTACTTCATGGCGCTAAAGAAAGGGATTTTGCAAATGTTATAGAGAATCTTAAGAGGGCGGTGGAATTTAGAAATCGTGGTAATTATCCTTGCACCATCGGGGCACAGCTTCTTCTCCTTCCGGAAAATGCCGATGAAATAGATATCCTTGCCGCAATATGCCGGGATGATGTCGGACTTGACTACCTTGTAATAAAACCCTATTCGCAGCACAAGTTCAGTATGACGAAAAGGTATGAGAGTATCGACTACGATAAACTTATTGATAAGGTCAAAAACATACAATCCCTTTCAAATGGAAGTTTCAAGGTCATATGTAGAGAGAATACGATAAAAAAGCACATAAATAGGGCACACATGATAAAGGAATGTAATGCCGTTCCATTTTTCTGGGCATATCTGATGTCAAATAATGACTTATATTCATGCAGCGCATTTCTTAAGGACAAGAGGTTTCTTGTGGGAAATGTCGGCGAGCGCGGTTTTGAAATAACATGGGAAGGGAATAGACGGGAACATATTTTAGCTGTGATGCAAAACTCTTTTGATATCGATGAGTGCCGGGTAAATTGCCGAATGGATTCGATCAATGAATATCTATGGCAGTTGAAATACTCTGATTCACATTTGAATTTTATTTAATCGGTTTAATATGAAACTTGTTTCAAAAAAGGTTCTTGTTACAGGCGCTGCAGGTTTTGTAGGCAGCCATCTTGTTGAGCGTCTTATTGATTGTGGATGTGATGTGCGATCTTTTGTCCGTTATAATTCTCGAAATGATATTGGTCTGCTCAGGGAGATACCTTCTGAAAAAAGGTGTGAGATAGAGATCCTTGCAGGGGACCTGAGGGACTCTGATTATATTCGGAAAACTGTAAAGGGGGTTGAAGTTGTTTTTCATCTGGGCTCGCTTATAGCTATTCCCTATTCATATCTCCATCCTCGGGAAGTAATTGAGACCAATGTCATAGGTACGCTGAATATTATGATGGCTGCACGAGATCATGGAGTTGCGAAAGTAGTCCACACCTCTACAAGTGAGGTCTATGGAACTGCACGGTATGTTCCCATTGATGAAAAGCATGTCCTCCATGGGCAATCACCGTATTCGGCGAGTAAGATAGGTGCTGACAAGATAGCCGAAAGTTTCTACTACTCATACGGTCTGCCTGTTGCTACAATCCGCCCTTTTAATATTTACGGGCCTCGTCAGTCTGCAAGGGCTGTAATTCCCACAATAATTACCCAGGCATTGAGACATGATAAAGTAAGACTTGGTTTTATTGATTCTGCAAGAGATTTTACTTATGTAAGTGATGCAGTTGATGCATTTGTAAAAATAGCCGAATGTGACAGGACTATTGGACATGTATTCAACATAGGTTGTGACAGGGAAATATCTGTTGGAGAACTGGCAAAAAAGATAGGGGATATTCTAAGTAAAAAGATAAAAATTCTTACGGAAAAAAGAAGAATGAGACCGGAAATGAGTGAAGTAAGGCGGCTCTGCGCCGATTCTAAACGTGTACGTGACTTGTTGGGTTGGAATCCGGTTGTTTCTCTCAATGAGG
>JALXFI010000331.1 GCA_027069035.1 bacterium | reverse complement strand
TTTATGGAGATACTCGCTCTGGCGATGTTAGAAGGAACTTCTCTGATATCTCAAAGGCGAGGCAGATATTGGGGTTTGAACCTAAATGGGACCTGTATGCTGGACTGAAAATGACCTTTGAGTATTTTTTACAAAAGGTGGGTAAAGATGTCAGAAGTAAAGGTTAGCGTTATAGTTACAGCCCACAACTATGGGAAATATCTACCACAGTGTCTTGATAGTGTTATAAAACAGAGATTTACTGACTGGGAGATGATAGTAGTGGATGATGGCAGTACAGACAGTACTCCTGTAATACTCAATCACTACAAGAACAAGTACCCCGAGAAAATAGAGGTTATTACAACTGAAGGTGTGGGGCTTGCTAAGGCATGCAATACAGGTATAAGGGCTTCAAAAGGAAGATATATTATCAGACTGGATGCGGATGATTACTTTGATGAGAATATCCTACTAATAGAGTCGTATATACTCGACAGCGATCCTAACATCCATATGGTTTATCCAGATTATTATCGTATTAACAAATACGGAGAGATAATAGATTCCTATCGTTTACAGAAGGTGAATGACGAGGTCAAACTTCTGGACCGTAATCCCCTTGCAGCAGGCGCTATGTTCAGAAGAGAATGTTATGATGCTATAGGTGGGTATAGCGAAGAGTTAAGATATCAAGAAGATTATGATTTTTGGATTAGATTTATTGATAAGTTCAATGTCTATAATGTTAATCTGCCACTTATGTATTACAGAAAGCATGATGTAAGCATGTCAAACAACTTTGAAGCTCGGATGGAGGCGAGAAGATATGTCAAGAAGAAGTTTGTTGATAAAAAGCAGTACTATGAAGGGAAAAATATAATCGCTGTTATTCCTGCGATGGGTTTGTTCAGGAATAGAGAGAAACTTGCCCTCAAGCCTTTAAATGGGAAGCCTCTTATTGCCTACACAATTGAAGAGGCATTAAAAACTGAATTGATTGATCGTGTGATAGTCTCCACCGAAGATCAGGAGATAGCAGAGGTATCTAAGAAGTTTGGAGCCGAGGTCCCGTTTTTAAGGCCTGTGGAACTCGCCAGAACCAGTGTTCCCTTTGATAATGTATTACGGCACATGATTGAGGTCTTTAAAGAGAGAGAAGAAGATGTTCCTGACCTGATCGTCCAGTTACAGTATTTTACTCCTTTTAGAAAAGAAAAACATATAACAGAAGCGATCGATACAATCCTTTTATATAATACAGACTCTGTTATAGGGGTTGTAGTTGACCTCACATTCCACTGGAAGCCTGACAAGTATGGATTAGCTCCCGTGGGATATCAAAAACGCCTTTTGAGAGAAGATAAAAATACCATTTACAAAGAAAATGGTTCTATCTATGTAATTAAAACAAAGAATCTGTATAAAAACAGCTTTCTTGGAAGCAAGGTCGGTCATGTAGAGATGTCTCCAAAGGATTCTTGGAAGATAGAAGATGAATTCAGTTACTGGGTTGCTGAAAAGATCTTGGAGGAATTGTCGTAATGTTAATATTCTTGGTTGATCTAACATATACACAACAGACAATTGCCTCTGACATTATGCCTTATGCTATTGGTTGTATTGCTACCTATACTTCAAAAGTTTTGGGTGATTCTGTTGCCTTGCGTATTTTTAAGACACCTAAACAGTTAGTAGAGGCTTTATCTATAGAAGTGCCGGAAGTTATTGGTTTCTCCAATTATGCATGGAATTTCAATCTTAGTTATATCTTTGCCAAAGAGATACGTAAATGGCATCCAGAAACTACTATTGTATTTGGTGGACCTAATTACCCTCAGGACAAGCATAGCAGGGAGGAGTTTTTAAGGAAACATGCTGCTATAGATTATTATGTGGTGGGGGAGGGGGAGTTGCCCTTTAGTCAATTGATAAAAGAATTGCTATCAACTGATATTAGACCTCAGGTGGATGTGGATGTTCCTTCTATACATTATTTTTCAAAAAGTAAAAATAAGGTGGTCTTGAATCATTCCGCCCCACGTATTGAAGATCTTGGAGATATACCCTCTCCATATACACAGGGAGTGTTAGATGAATTTTTTGACGGAAGATTTCTTCCAATCATTCAGACAGTTCGTGGTTGTCCATTCAGATGCACATATTGCTGTGAAGGTGCTAGGTATTATAATAAAATTAATAGAAAGCCTTTGAATTATATCCGTGAAGAGTTATTTTATATAGCACGACGTATAAAACCAGTAGTAGATTGTGGAGGGCGGGCTGACCTCCATATAGCTGATTCCAATTTTGGTATGTTCAGAGAGGACTACTTTACGTTTGAACTCATTAGCCAGTGTCGGAAAGAGTTCGGATGGCCGTCTTATGTTAATGTGTCTACTGGAAAGTCCAATAAAGATAGGATAATAAAAGGTGGTCAGCTAATCGATGGGGCTCTACGGGTTGCTGGTTCTGTGCAAAGCATGGATAAAGTTGTACTCTCTAACATAAAACGCAGCAATATCTCCAAAAAACAACTGCTTCATCTTGCCATAGAAGCTACAGCATCAGGGGCTAATAGTTACAGTGAATTGATTCTTGCATTACCTGGAGAGACTAAGGAATCCCATTTTAAAAGTATTGCGGAGTTAATAGACATGGGATTCAATTATATAAACCTTTATACATTAATGTTGTTACCTGGTTCTGAGATGTGGTCAACTGAGTATCGTAAGAGATTTGGATTGATAACCAGATACAGAGTGATTCCAAGATGCTTTGGCTTTTTCGAGTATAATGGTGATAGATTGACTTCCGCTGAGATTGAAGAAGTGGTTGTATCAACAGATAGTATGAGCTTTGACGAGTATCTTCAATGTAGGAAGATGCATTTAATAGTCGCTCTGTTTTATAACGACGGTCTTTTTTATCCGCTTCATCAACTTTTCAAGAGTGAGTCTATCCCTATATTTAAGTTGCTTAAGGATATTTATAATAACCCGGTACCAGAGAGGCTGAATAGACTTTTTGATGACTTTTTGAACGAGACCAGAGGTGAGTTATGGGAAAATAAAGAGGCTTTATATAGATACCTTAAAGAGAACATTGATAAGTATATCAGTGGTGAGTATGGAAGTAATCTATTATTTAAGTATAAATCTTTGGGTATGCTGCAATATATAGGAGAGATGGGTGAGGTAGTATTAAGAAGCGCATTGAAAATTCTATCCCAGCATATAGGTAAACTTAACAATTTGCAAAGAGATTGTATAAAAGAGGTGGTTACTTATTGTGTTTCACAAGCCAAAGGATTATTTGAAGACAATACCGTAGCTATTAAGATGATATCAAAATTTGATTTCGACTCAATCATTAAGCAAAGGGGATTCTATCTTTTGGGAGAAGGAATAGGCTGTTATAAAGAGAGGCTTATTGTATTCAGACATACTGAAGAGCAACTTGACACGATAAAAAGATTTAAGAAGATATATGGCACTGATTTGATTGGCATTTCAAGGATACTCGCGAAGGTCAATACAAAAAAGTTACTTCGTCAACCTTGTATAATCAACACGGTATAGGTTAATGCATTACAAATATAAGAAAAATATAGTAGATAGGACAGGGATAAAGGGTTATGTGAATAATATTGTGAAAAGGGGTAGAGATTTTCGCTACTGGCTTTATCGTTTGAAATGGAATTATTATCCCAAATTCAGAATATTAAGTAATGTTCCACTTCATGTAGATATAGAGGTAAGTGATGCGTGTAATCTGAGATGCATTATGTGTGTCCATGGAATAAAAGGGGTGCCCAACGCAGGTTTTATAGAACCAACCCTTGCATATAAAGCGATAGACGAATGTGCCGAACTTGGTGTGTATTCGATAAAGTTTAATTTTAGGGGCGAGCCCATGCTTCATAAAAACCTGGTTGAATTTGTCCGTTATGCAAAGAATAAAGGGGTACTTGAGGTCCAGTTTAATACGAATGGACTGCCTGCAAACAGAAAGAAGGTTGAGGACTTGGTAGATGCAGGGCTTGATCGAATCATATTCTCAGTAGATGGAGCAACTAAGGAGTCTTATGAGAAGATAAGGGTTGGGGGAGATTATGATAAGCTAATTAGAAATATAGAAACTTTCATAAAGGTAAAGAAACAGAAGGGCGTAAAGAGACCCTTTATTCGTGTCCAAATGGTAAATTATTATGAAACAGAGAGAGAGGTTGAGCAGTTCATCAACTTCTGGAAGGGCAGAGGAGTTGATAATATAGCGATTATCGAAAATCAAGATCGCTATGTCGAGGATGGATATCCATTTAGAGACGGCAAGAGACCGATTGGAAGAAGGTTTTGTGAACAGCCATGGCAAAGATTGAATATCAATCGGGACGGTAAGGTTCTTATGTGTTGTGGTGACTGGAACAGAAAGACAGTGGTGGGAGATTACTATAAACAGTCGATTGAAGAGATATGGCATGGTGCCACATTGAATAGATTAAGAGATAAGATAAGAAAGATAGAATTGGATGACATACCTGCGTGTCGAACCTGTTTCAGACCAACAACATACCGATGGAAGTGATATGGAACTCAATGGAGCCTTAATTAAACCTTTTGAATCTATATTCGTTATAGCAGAAACGGCTTCCAGTCATGAGGGCGATGTTGAACTTGCTAAGAGGATAGCTGATGCTGTCTCGATGACAGAGGCAGATGCTATTAAGTATCAAATATTAAATACAGATAATCTTATAGTCCCTAATCATCATAAGTATCCAAGTTTTAAGCAGCTTCAATTCTCTGATGAACAGTGGTATGAAATTATCGAATATTCTAGAAGAATAGGTTTGTTTGTTGTTTCAGAGGTTTTTGATGAAAGGAGTTTCAAACTGGCTGAAAAACTGGATATATCAGCTTATAAAATCCCTACATCTGACTTGACTAATCCATTCTTACTCAAATATGTAGCAGCTACTATGAAGCCTCTTATTCTCTCAGTAGGTGCAGCAACAGAGACAGAGATAAGCTATGCAATCCAAAATATAGAAAAAATTGGCAATAAGAACATCATTTTAATGCATGGTTTTCAAGGTTTTCCAACACGTATTGATGATACCAATTTCAGACTACTTAATGTATTGAAGGAAAGATATCCTTATCATTTAGGTTTTGCTGATCATATAGATGCTGAGTCAGAACTTGCTCTCTCACTTCCCCTCGTTGCTATTGGTTATGGTGTGAGTGTAATAGAAAAACATATTACTCTTGATAGGTCAAAGAAGGGGCGTGATTACTATTCTGCATTAAATCCAGATGAGTTTGCACGATTGGTAGGAATGGTGAGACAGATAGAAAAGGCGTACGGTATAAATGAGATAGTACCAGGTGAGAGCAAAGCTGAAGTTACTTATAGACGACTGATGAAAAAGAAGATAGTGGCTTCAAGAGATATACCTAAAGGTCACCTCATTACCTTAGAAGACCTCTCTTTTAAGAGGACAGAAGAGGAGGGATTACCTCCTGATAGATATAAGAGAGTCCTAAAGAAAACAAAGCACTTCATACCTGCCAATAAGGCAATACGTCTTGAAGATCTATATGAAGCCGATAGTTGTTAATCTTGTTGCTGTAAGGATGAAGTCAAAGAGATTGCCTGGTAAGGCACTAAAAACCATAGAGGGAAAATCTATCCTTTGGCATCTCATGCAAAGAGTGAGGATGGCAAAGGTACCTGTTGATACTGTTATCTGTACCTCTACCCTCCCTGGAGATGATCCTATAGAGGTCTTTGCCAATGAATACGGGTTTAAGGTATTTAGAGGTCATCCAGAAAATGTCTTGCTCCGTTTTATAGAGGCAGCTGAAAAATATCTGGCTGACCATATTGTACGTATCACAGGAGACAATCCCCTCACCGATCCGTTCATCATAGATGAGATGGTGAAGCTCCATATAAAGGAGAGAGCTGACTACACATTTACAGAAGATACACCTCGGGGGACAAGACCAGAGATCATTTCCTTTAAGGCAATGAAGAAGTGCCTGGAATTATCTGTGGACCCAAATTTCTCTGAATATATGACCTTGTACTTTAAAGATCACCCACATGTATTTAGACATGCAAAATACAGGTGTCCTTCAGATAAATATTATAGACCCAATTATACGGTTACGATTGACACTCAGGATGATTTTGAAGTGGTTGAAAAGTTATACAATTATCTATACAAAAAAAACAAGGAATTTACATTATTGGATATTATAGAGTTTTTTGATAACAATCCCCATATAGATCATGAAGGAAGGATAAAGGAGAAAGTCTTAGATCCTTCTATCAATACCAAATTGCGTATAGTTCAATAACTTAAACAGTATGGGTACATTATGCATCATACCTGCAAGGGGAGGTTCTAAAGCAATTCCTAAAAAGAATATAGTGACAGTAGGGGGAAAACCATTGATAGGATATGTGATAGAAACCATCCTTGAATCAGAGGCTTTTAATAGAGTAGTTCTATCTACTGACTCTGAAGAGATAGCCGAAGTGGTAAGTTCGAGATACCCTGCCATTGAGATACCCTTTATAAGACCTCAAGAATTTGCAAGAGATGAAGTTTCACTCGTTTATGTTGTAAAACATGCTGTAGAATATCTTGAGAATCAGAATAGTTATTACGACCTTGTTTTTTCGATACAACCCACCTCTCCATTAATAAGACCTGAAACAATAAAACTGGCAGTAAGATTGATGGAGAAGACTCATTGTGATTCTGTTGTAACTATAACAAAGATAATTCACTTCCATCCCTTCAGGGCTTATAAATATGATAATGAAACCAGCAGAATTTCTCCTCTTACAGAATATACTACCGAAAGCTACCAGCAGAAACAGGACAGACCCGAGGCATATGGTATGACAGGTGCTATCTTTGGTAGAAAAAGGTCTCTACTTAATTACTGGAATGGTAAAAATTTTGCTTTAGGAGATAATGTTAAAGGCATAGTGGTGTCTCAGGAGGAGTCCCTTGATATAGATACCCCATTTGATATGAAAGTTTTTGAAGGATTGGTTATTTTAAGAGGGATGAAGGCATGACTAACTTAGCTGAGAGCTTAACATGGAGGTTGTAGAAAAGTAGTATTATAGGTGCGATTATGAGGAAAGCAGAACCAAGGCAAGATAACTACAGCTCTTTAAGTGTAAATAAATTTTTTGAGCGGTTTAATAAAAGTATATACATTATAGCAGAGATAGGTACCAACCACAATGGAGACCTCTCTCTTGCTAAACAAATGGTCTTTGAGGCAGCAAAGACTGGTGTTGATGCTGTAAAGTTTCAGTTATATAAGGCTGAAAAGTTTATTTCCAGAACCGTGCCTGTTTTTAAACGGGCCAAATCTCTTGGATATAAAACCCAGTTTGAGCGGTTTAAAGCCCTTGAACTCAATCATGACCAGATGATGGAACTGTATAAGCTCTCAAAAGAATGTGGACTTGATTTTTTATGTACACCCTTCGATGAAGATTCGGTGGACTTCTTAGAACCCCTTGTGCCTGCATATAAAATTGCTTCAGGTGATCTCATAAACATCTTGCTACTTCGCCATGTGGCTTCGAAGAACAAGCCGGTGATATTGTCTACAGGTCAAGCAGAGTTAGAAGAGATAGATAGGGCTATAGGAGTATTTCCAATGGATAAGATAGTCCTTCTCCACTGTGTCTCATCTTATCCAACCCCTGATGAAGAGACAAATCTCCGCTCTATATCCTTTCTGATGAATAGATATGATGATGTGCCTGTCGGATACTCAGATCATACTGTAGGGTACCTTGCATGTATAGGTGCCGTTGCGCTAGGGGCATGTATTGTAGAAAAGCATTTTACACTCGATAAGTCACAGGGTTTTGGTGACCATTCCTTATCTGCTGACCCTAAGGATATGCAAAATCTTGTAAAAGAGATAAGGCGACTTGAAAAGATGTTGGGAGAGGTGAAGAAGACATGCCAGCCATGTGAAATGGAATCAAAGAGACAGCTCAGGCGTTCTTTGCACGTTAACCGTGCCTTAAAAGCAGGTACTATTTTGAAAGAAGAGATGATTTCGCCTCTTATATCACAGAAGGGAGTCAATGCCGATAAGATTGATGAGGTTATAGGCAGGTGTATTATAAGAGATATGGAAATAGGTAGTGAAATCACATTTGATGACCTGATTTGATCATGAGATATTATCTTGCTACAACCAGGATATCAGACATATGGGATTTAGAGAAGGAGGTAATCCTGCTGGGCACATGGTGTTTAAAGAACAACATGGTGAATAACCCTTACTATCCTATAGCAGCTTCTCCATGGAAGTCTGCTATTGAGATAAAGGAAGATGCCGACTACTGTTATAATATATACAACGAGTTAATGACCCAATTAGCCGAAAGGTTAAATTATATACATAACGTATCTTATCCTTTGAAGTATTGGAAGATTCTTGTTGGAGATTGGCTTTTAATTTTTACAGAGGTTCTTTATGAGAGATTTAGGAGGATGAAAAATGCCCTAATGTTATTCGACTTTTATACCCATGTGCTTCCAAGAGAGCAGTGTAATTTGATAACGCTGGATACAAATGATTTTATTAATCGAATTGTAAAAGAAGATTATTTTAATCTTAAGTTATTTAGCCTAATTAGTTATGAGCTATGCCCAGATAGAATAAAAGAGGTACAATATGAATACAAGGCCAGCCCCTATGGCATGAGGTATAGTAGCAAGAGAAAAATACTTCTCACTTTATTAAAACCATTAGAATGGATTTTCAATGGCCATATTGTATTAAGCTATATGTACAACCATTTAGCTATAAGGGACTGGTTCTCTCTTATCTTAAGATTGGGTATAAGAAATTTCTCTTACATAAATTTTGACACCCCTGGAATAAATTGTAGTAAGGTCGCTCTTTCTTATGATATGAGAAAAAGATTAAGCATTGATAACAATTCTTCTGATATATTCAAATCAATATTGTTGCAACTCATCCCTGGCGCTATACCGGTATCATATGTAGAAAACTATGGTATGTATGATAAGTTAGTGAATAAGAAAGGAAAGCTTGATGCTGTGAAAATAATAGGTTCTGCTACAGGGTGGCGTCTTTTTGAGCCTTTTAAGTTTTTTGCTGCAAAGAGATTGATAAAAGGAGCTAAGATAGTAGAGTTTCAACATGGGGGTATTTATGGAACTGCTTTAGCTCACCAAGAGGAGAAGATGGCTCAGGAGAAAGATTTTTTTTATACATGGGGCTGGAGTTGTAGAGAGAATATTAAGCCACTCCCCAGTCCTCATCTATCAAGGCTCAGGGATAAATACTCTCCCTCGAAGCGCTCCCAATATATTGTATATGTTGGTAACGTTGTTCGTAGATATGTTTTTAAGTTTGTAACTACACTACGATCCGATGATATCGCAATGTATTTCGAGAGTAAGAAGCAGTTTTTGAATGCACTCCCACAAAAAATTAAGAATAGGGTTTTGTACAGACTATATGTAGATAAAGAATGGAGAGAGATTGAAGAAGATTATATAAGGAATATAGTTCCAGAGGTAAAGTTTAACACTAAAGGCAGGTTGACGGAACTAATGCAAAGGGCATATCTTGTAGTTATAGATCATCCTTACACCTCTTTTCTTGAGGCATTGGCTATAAATGTCCCCTGTGTACTCTATTGGGACCATAGTGTATTTCTTATGAGACCAGAGGCAGAGAAATACTTTGATTTATTGAGAGGGGTCGAGATACTTCATAAAGATCCTGTAAGTGCTGCAGAAAAAGTTAAAAGGATATTCGATAACCCATTAAAATGGTGGTTGAGTCCAGAAGTTCAGAAGGCACGTAACGAGTTTTGCGAGCGATATGCCTATACCAGAAGAGACTGGTATAGATTGTGGGCAGAAGAATTAAAACGGATAATGTGAGTTATGTCAGAGACTAAATTTCTATTGAAAAATTCTCTATGGTTCTTATCGTATAGTATCTTTTCACGTACCATTCCTTTTTTATTACTTCCAGTCTATACGAGTTACTTATCCCCCGAGGATTACGGTATCCTTGCTATATCTGCCTCAGTGACAGCTGTAATAGGTATATTCAATACATTTGGGATGGTAAAATTTGGTGGACGAGTACTCTTCCGTTTTCATGATAAAAAAGAGTTTTTATCTGTTTTGTTGGGTAATATTTATGGATGCAGTATCATTGTTGCCTTTGTAATTTCTTTCTTTCTTTCTTTTACTATAACTCCACTTAAGACTATATTCTTTGGTGACACTCAGCTCCCTTCAAACCTTGTAGTTATTATACCATTATGGACAGCCTTCTTCCTCTGTATATCGGGAATGCTTCAGTCGTGTCAGATCGTTTTTCATCAAGGCAAGGCATATTTTATGGTGAGGGGGAGCAAAATATTACTATTACACACACTGAAGGTTGTTGTGCTGGTTTTACTCCAACTGGGTGTGGTAGGTTTTTTGATGGCTGATCTGATAACAGAGATTGTAATTATGATTATCTCTACTGTTTTACTTGTAAGGACGATAAGACCAAAGTTTAATCCTAAGAAGAGAATTATCCTCAAGATGGCTTTGAAGTATGGCATGCCCTTTGTCCCTTCTGGCATAGGTGCTTGGTTTCAAAGATATTTTGACCGTATATTGATGTTGAGATTTAGTGGTATGTGGGATGTTGGACTTTATTCTTTTGCCTTTGCCTTTGCAGGTATTTTTAACATGCTTTGGTTTCAGATTCGTCAGGGGATAACCCCCGCATTTGTAAAGAAGTTAGATGATAAACGGGGTGAGGGGGATGAAGCCCTCTCTGAGTATTCTGAATATGTTACACTCTTTTTTGCTCTTGCCTCTTTTGTAGGATTGGTGATAGGTATATATTCTAAGGAAATTATTCATTTAATAGCAAACGAACGTTTTCATAGTTCTTACTTATTGATTCCCATATTTATTCTGTCAATGTTTTTCCAGAATGCACGGGAGATATTTGAAATACCTGTAACCTTAAAATATAAGACATGGTTTTTTACCTTTAGAACCTTTATGGGAGCGATGATTAGTGTAATTTTAAATATTTTATTGATTCCTTCACTTGGGGGGGTGGGGGCTGCTACATCAATGCTTATAACTTTTTTGATTATTATGATAGTTACTATCGTATATGCTCAACGACTCTTGAATATTCCCTATAGATTTGGTCCGATGATATTTTGTGTCATTGGTGCCTCATTGTTTTATTTAATCAGCTTAGTATTTTCTGATCGAATACTCTGGGTAATCTTCTATAAGTTCGTGCTGATAGTGCTGTTTTGCCTCTTTACCATATATTTAATAAATAAAGAATGCCCAGTCCTAACAAAAAAGGTGAGCGGTTTAATACCTGAAGGTGCTATATATTCTGTTTGGCTAAAAATTAGATTGTAATTTTTAGCCTTTGTTTCAACTTTCCTCAATGACCCTCTTAATTATTGTAAACGAAATTACATTTATATTATTGTTGTGGAATATATTTATCCTCAAAAGAAGGGTTTTTTACGTTGCAATTGAACCTTTCATTTTTGTCAACAGATATCTCCTCTCATTTTTGATTAGAAAATTAGTAGAATTAAACAAGGTGCAACATATTGATACACTCTTTTCTGATAGATTGAGGTTTGGAGAGGTTGCACCAGGATATCAGGAGTATAATGAAATAGAACTTCTGCTTCAGAAAGCATATGATGTAATAAAAAAAGAGAGAATATACGAAGATATAGAATATTCTTATGCTATTGAAAAAATAAATATCAGGGAGATAAAAAGAAAATTGATACAACTGGTTAAGATTAAATATATTCTTGACAAATTAAATACCTCTAACCCTAAATATACTCTTCTTGGGACAACAGAAGAAGATATCGCATTATTTAACCTGTGCTTCCCTGATAAAAAAATGGATAATAAACTCGCTTCCTATACTCCATTATTATATAAGATTTCTAATTTTCTTAACTCCATATTAGTCTTTATAGGAATTTGTTCATATTTGATCTTAAAGCTGAGGTTTAAAACTAAGAAGAAACGGTTTGTTCTTGTGTATGATTTTCATATAGAACCGATTTCTTTTATATCTTCTTCTAATCATTCCAATCCAGATATAGCGTTGTATTCTGTAAAAAGTAAAACTGATCTACTGATCTTATTTCGCCACAGTATACCCAAGAAGCTATTGAATGATATAACAAATAAATTAAATGGAGTACATTATACCTCGCGTAGTGATGGCGCAGTAACAATAATGCAATTTATCAAACTGTTAATTGAACTATTTAAGGATATAAATACACTTTATTTTAGATTCTCGGATGTCCAGAGTCAGTTATTCGAAGAGATAATTTTACTCCCATATAGAAAAGCAAGAATATGCGCTTTCTTAGGTAAATATGAGATAAAAGCATTCTGGGGAAGGGATGAATATGCCCCCGAGCATATTGTGAGGACCTCACTCTTAAGAAAGAAGAATGTCAAATCAATAGGAATGCATCATGGTTTGCCTGTTCCCGGTGTAACTTCTATCTGGCGACATATCGATTTTGACATATTCTTTGTTTTTGGTTCTCACGTATATAAAAAAATAGGACATTGTTGGAGTAAGAATATGAAGGTAATCCCAGTGGGTAGTTTACATGGACTGAAGTTTTTACAACAACTCAAATCATCTATAAAAAATCGTCCGAAAGATATAGTATTTTTCCAGAGTCCTCAGAATAAAAAATGGGAATATATTTATAAGGAACTATTTAAAGTTGCCTCTTTTTTTAGTGACAGGACTTTATATATTAAGCCAAAGCTCGGCCCTACAAAAAGGGTTCAACAGTTCTACAATGAATTAGAAACATTAAAGGATAAACCATCTAATATAGAAGTTTATACTGGTAGTCCATATGAATTGATGTTAAAAGTTAGCTATGCTATTACCGCGGGTTCATCTCTTGCAGCTGAAGCTTTACAGTTTAAACTCCCAACTTTTGTCTTTGATGTTGATCCATCTTTACAATATTTCTATTATAGAGATTTTCCTGACATGTGTGTGAAAACTGCTGAAGAGATAATTGAGTGGATTAATGACATTGAGAACAATAAAAGAAGTTATCCTTTTGAGAAATTTCGGGAACTAATTAATATGGAAGAAAACTTCGATTTCTATAAGACAATCCATGATATAGTGTATTATTGAGTAGCTATGAAAGACAATTTATTTGTCGAAACACTACAAAAGAGTAAAGATTTGCAGAAAGAGAGAGATATAATTACCAGCTCTAAAAGTTGGGGAATTATTATCCAGGCAAGGATAAGGTCTTCAAGACTTCATGCGAAGATATTAGCTCCAATATTTGGAATGCCTGCTATCGTTTTTCTGGTAAAGAGATTTTTACATTATTTTGATACAGAGAGGGTTTATGTGGCTCTTTCTGAAGAGAGAGAAGCAGAACTTGTAAGACTTATTTTGGATGATTATAAGATGCAATATATAACAGGTAGTAGTGATAATGTGCTTAAGAGGTATATTGAATGTGCAGAAAACTTTGGTGTAACTGATATCGTTAGAGCAACAGCTGATGACCCTTTAACAGATATGAATTCAACAGCACGGATGTTGGCAGAGCATTTGACACTAAAGGCAGACTATACATATATCAAAAATCTCCCAGTTGGGGCTCAAGAAGAGATTGTTACCTTGAAAGCACTAAAAATATCTCATCAAAAGGCATATAAGTCTAATCATTTCGAACATGTTGTAGATTATATACATGAGAATATAGATAACTTTAATGTCGTAACTCTACATGCTAAAGACTGGCAGAATCGACCTGATGTTAGAATTACGATGGATACGCCTGAGGATTATAAAAGGATTGTTAAGATTGTTAACTTCCTGAGAGAGAACTCAAAGCAGTTGAACCTTAAAAACGTGATAGATGCTTATGACAGGCTTTTCTTAAAGGTATAATAGAGGTAGAGATGTTATGATAGATTTGAATGGTAAGAACATATTATGCATATCTGCACACATGGATGATATAGAATTTGGGTGTGGTGGAACAATTGCAAAATATTCTAAGAATGCAGAGATTTATGTTTTAGCCCTCACAGCCAACAGAAAATCATTTCGTGGAGAAATTCAGGAAGACAGATTAATTGATGAACAAAAAAATGCCCTTCATTATCTTGGATTAAACGATGATAACTTAGAGATAAATTTTGAAATTGCAGGGCAGTTATTCCCAGAGTATAGACAACTAATTCTTGAAGAACTTTACCGTATAAAGAAAGAATTTAAACCTGACATTGTATTTGTCCCTACTTATAATGATGTGCATCAGGATCATAGAACTGTATCAATATCTGCCTTGAAAGCCTTTAAGAGAGAGACTGTGTTGGGATATGAAATAATAAATAGTGCCTATGGTTTTAATCCGAATCTGTTCATCCGTCTTTCTGAGCAAGATATTACGAAAAAAGTGGAAGCTATAGCATCATATACTTCACAGTACAATGGTGTTACTACTACTTCAGATTATTTCTCGAAGGAGGCGATATTTGGATTAGCTGCTGTTAGAGGGGCAAGATGTGGTGGTAGATATGCCGAAGGTTTTGAAGTTTATAATATGATAATCTGAGTATCTAAAAAGGAGTAGAACTATGTATACAAAAGAATTACTTAACAATAATTTCTCTATAGCGATATGGGGGAGTGGATATTTAGGATATTATACCTTAATAAAGTATTCAGAATTAGGAATTAGTTGTATATTAATTGATACAAAATATAAAACTATTGAGCAATTAGAGCAACATTTTAAAGAATTAAGAAAAACATACTGGGCTTATGATGTGGTTGTGGAAGGTGAGCTTGAGAATTGTTCATTAAAAACTATTGATAATATAAATCTAAAAGACATACTCGTTCACTTCTTATGTGTACCCGTGGAGAAGGCTGGTAAACCAACATATCAAAATCTTTATAATGTCCTTAATAAGCTCAAAGATATCCCAATATTAAGAAACAATCTCAAGCCAATAATAATATTGGAGTCGTCATTTCTACCAGGAACGATGGAGGAGATAGTTATACCTGCGTTGAGTGAGGCAGGCAAGTCTTTAGGTAAAGATTACTTGATGGTAGTTGCTCCAAGAAGAGATTGGGATTATAACCCTTACGTTAAGAATGTTTCTTTAGGGAGACTAATCGGCAGTCATGATAATAAATCGCTGTTAGTGGCTAAGGAAATTTGCGAGCTTATCGACGATAATATTGTGACAGTTGAAAACTTTTTTGAAGTAGAACTTGCGAGATGTGTTGAGAATTCATTTCAATATATAAATATGGCATTTGCAAACCAACTTTCTCAGGCATTTCCAGGGTGTAACATCAACAAGGTGATACAACTTGCAGCAACCCATCCTGAGCTTAACGAATATCGCCCTACGGCTGGTATAGGTGGATTTAACTTTCCCATGTCAAGTTATTTCCTGTCTGAAGCGAGCAAGGTGCCAGAGAGCTTAACTCTATTAAATGAAGCAATGAGAACAGACTATGAAATGATTCAGATAATTTCTGAGAGGGTTCTTTCTCAGAAAGTGTCGTCGGTTCTAATTCTTGGGTTGTCTTATAGACCTGATTCAAGACTTCATCTCAACAGTCCTGCATTGAGATTTATAGAACTATTTTCTGATAAAGGTATAAAGGTTGGTATAAATGATCCTATGTATTCAAAGGCTACGTTATATGAGATAACTCAGACTCAAGTGGTTGATTTTCCAGAAGATATCTCTTCTTTCGATGCTGTCTTGGTACTTACAGCTCATAGTAAGTATAAAAAGATAAGTTGTTCTAAATTGAAGAGATATTTAAAAGATACAAAGATTGTAATGGATACATGTGAGGTTTGGTCGAGGTATAAGCTGAACGAAAATGGATTAAAATATACATTACTCGGAGGTGATACCTGGGAATAAGATGTGTGGAATAGTAGGCATTGTTGCTAAAAAAAGACTCGACTTGAATAAGTTGACCTCAGAGATGTTGCTTAAGATAAGACATCGGGGACCTGATCAAGAGGAGTATGTGGTTTTTAATAATATATCTATGGGAATGGTCAGGCTCTCTATTATTGATAATGAAAAGCATTCAATACCATACACAAATGAAGATGGTTCTATCCTCTTAGTTTATAATGGTGAGATATATAATCATAGAGAATTAAGAAAAAGACTTTCAAGTGCTCATATTTTTATGAATGATTCTGACGCCGAAACCATCCTCCATGCCTATGAAGAGTGGGGATTAAATGTTTTACCAAAAATAAATGGTATGTTTGCCATTGCAATTTATGATAAGAATAAAAAGCAATTAATTTTGTGCAGGGATATTGCTGGAGAGAAAAATATATATTATACGAGCAATGAGAAAGGTTTTTTCTTTGCAAGTGAGATTAAATCACTTCTAACTATTGTTGATGCGGTTGAAAACAAAGATTGTTATTCATACAAGGCATTTGAGATATGCTCTGATAGAGATACACTTTTCAAGAATATATACTCAATTTTACCAGGGGAGTACTTAATATATGATGGAGAGGAAATATTACATAAGACTTACTGGCGCATTGAAGATAACCTATATTCAAATGTTCCAGAAAGTGAAGAAGAGACCACCGAAGAATTAGAAATGCTTATAAAGGATGCTATAGCGATCAGAACAGGGAATTCAGTATACGATTTTGGGTGTTTATTAAGTGGAGGTGTGGATAGCTCACTGTTGTCGGTTATTGCAAAGCCCCGCTATATATTTACACTTACTTATGATTTCTATAATTATGGTGAGCAATATGATGAATTAAAATATGCGAAGATGACTGCAAATGCTATTAATCAAGAGCTAATCATCGTAAGACCCACAAAAGAAGATTTTGAAGAATACAGAGAGACAATAATCTATCATTTAGATTTTCCATGCACGTGGTCGAGCTTTAATATGTTTTGTATCTTAAAAGAGGCTTCAAAATATGTCAAAGTCATTTTATCAGGTGAAGGAGTTGATGAGTTGTTTGGTGGTTATCATAGATACCTCATTATACACCATGATGAACAGATATATAATCTTCCCGCAATGAGCAATTATTTCCCACTTATAAAAAAGTATTATGATAAACCGAGTAAAAGATATGCAAGATTAATTAATAGATACCAGGATGCCAATGATGAAATAATTAACTCTTATGTGGAGAGTATAACAGAGAAGTGTTTTGAGCCTTTCGATGGAGTTGTTCATGGTATGGGATATACAGATTTTTGTACAAGCATGCAGGTTCTTTTGCATATGGCAGACAGGATGAGTATGGCACATAGTATTGAGAACAGGTCACCGTTTTTGGATCCGCGTTTAATATCCTTTGCTTTTAGTATATCTTCAAATTTCAAAATCAAAGATGGAATAACAAAATACATATTTAAAAAAGTTGCTTCAAAATATATCCCTAAGGAGGTTGCGTTCAGAACTGATAAAAGAGGATTTATTGCTCCAATAAATAAGTGGTATAAGCCATCTTTAATTAATAAGAGCAAACTTAGTGAATATGATAGAACTTTTTATAAAGAGATGGTTTATAATGACTGGAAAAAGGTTTTTTCAGTAAAATAGAAGAGATGTATGTTGAGCGACAAAAGATATGCACAATACATCAACCAGAACACTTGCCATGGCTTGGATTTTGGCATAAATTATTTCATGCAGATATATACGTTATACTTGATAGTGTTCAGTTCAAAAGAAGACATTTCGAAAATAGAAACAAGATTAGAAATAAAGATAGAGATATCTGGATAACTGTACCTATAAAACAGGCCCCCAGAGACACCTTAATTTCAGATATAGAAATCAGTTATAATGAGAACTGGCAAGATAAAAATTTAAAAAGTATTTACCATTGCTATAACAAAACACCATATTTCGATCAGATTTTCCCTTCTTTTGAGAAGATATATAGACAAAAGCATAAATTTCTGGCTGACTTTAATTTCTCTTTGATCGAGTTTGTACTTGATATTTCTGACTTTGAGCTTGAGATTGTCAGAAGTTCTAAGCTTGACGTGGTCTCAAAAGCAAGTCAATTAATATTAGATATATGCAATAAAGTTAAAGCAGGTGTTTATTTGTCGGGACAATCTGGGAAAGAATATCTAATCTTAGATGATTTTAAGAGAAATCATATTGAGGTTAAGTTCCAGGAGTTTGAGTTACATGAATATCCTCAAATTGGCTCTAAATTTATTCCAAACCTTTCTGTTATTGATTTTCTTTTTAATTGTGGTGGAGTTGCTTTAAAAAAATATTTAATGGACTTAAATCCTTACATAGGGTCTAAATCTGGAGGTATTGAATGTCAGAAACTGTAAACAATGTCATAGTAATTTGTGTTGATACATATAGAAAAGATTTTTTAAGGATCTACGAAAGTAAGAATCCAATCCTTGAAGACCTACGGATAGAAGATAGCCTAAGTGATTTTATAAAGAAACATGGTAATACACTTGTTCATGATAAGTTTTTTCCAGTTTCCTATCCAACTGTTCAATTTAGAAGGGATTTCTTTGAAGGGATACCCTACTGGAAGTATGGTTATTTTGAACCTATTCCCGAAAACGCTGAGACCCTCGCAGGGAGGTTATCAGATAGCGGGACTGCAACACAGTGTATAACAGATGTGCCTCATTACATGAGATTTAACCTTTTTCAAGGATTTCAAGGTATTGAATGGATTGCTGGACATCCTGTGTGGAGCGAGACTAAAGGTAATTACATGGGGCTTTATAATTTCCCTGAACAAGTTCCATTGAAATATAATGAACAATTTTATCGGTATGTTGCCAAACCTACTAGAGCTAAGTATAGAAGCTTAACAAGAATGGATAAGCCTTTTCATGAGGAAGTCTTAAATTCGGCAGAAAGGTGGCTTAAGGGATACAGAAAGATGGAATCAAAGCCTTTTATGTTATGGGTAGATATATGGGAACCTCATGAACCATGGACATATCGTATAGATGGAGGAGAGGTGGAACTTGATGACCCTATCTATGTGAATGCAGATTACTATAGCCCTGAACAGAACAAGGAGATACTCAATATGTACTCTGAACTTCACAGGAAGGTCTCAGATAGTATTGCGTCTTTTATTGAGGAGATATACAGAATGGGTTTTCTTGAGGATACTTTGCTTTTTCTTTTCTCTGATCATGGTTATTCATTAGGTGAACATGGCAAATTCGGCAAACTTCCAAGCAGAGATACACTCATCAGAAAGCTACCTGACGATTATCTGTGGGGATTATTTGAAGAAGAGATAGGTGTTCCATTTATTGTTTTTTGTCCGGAAAGTATTAAAGCTTCTGATCTAAAGATCAAAGGTATTATAACACCCTTTGAAGTAAGAGAGACCATACTCTTTTATCTTGATAAGAAGAACCAGGGTAAAATAGATATATTCAATAGTTCTTTTGAGGGACTTGAGTCATCGATTGTTATTCCTGCAGGCAATCCTGCTGGTGACTTTAATAGAAAGAAGCAAACCCTTGATTACAGAAGGTTTGGTTTTACTATAATTGAAGATTATGGAATGAAGCGGACAGTCTTTTTTGGCGAGCAGAGTGAGTTTATGCATAAATATAATATAGAGTTTGACCCTTATCAATTAAAACCTGAAGTGTTACGTAAGTTTAATCAAGAAGAACTTGATATTATTCTCAACACTTATTAAGTCTTAAAAGTTTTTAAAGGTAAACATATGGAATGTGTTGATATATCTGGCAAAAGAATAGGCGATGAATCGCTTGCTTACATAATAGCTGAGATAGGCATCAATCATAATGGCGATGTTAAACTGGCCTGTGAAACTATAGATGCAGCACTTGAGTGTGGAGCCAATGCGGTGAAAATTCAGACTTATAAAACAGAAAACTTTATACATCCTGACAACCCTGGTTTTAAAACAGCTAAGATGTGTGAATTGAGTTATGAAGATTACGCTTTTTTATTCGAATATACAAGAAAAAGAGATGGTGTAATATTTTCTACACCTGAATCTCTTGAAGATATTCAGTTCCTTAAAAATATTAACTCTCCAGCGGTAAAAATTGCTTCAATGGATCTTAATTATAAAGAACTTATTAAAAGTGCGGCAAGACTTGGTAGACCTATAATATTGTCGACCGGTATGAGCTACCTTAATGAGGTTGCTACTGCGGTAAGATGGATTGAAGAGGAAGGAAACAAACAGATCATTATTTTACATTGTGTCTCCTGTTATCCTACCACAATTGAAGAGTGTAACCTTTCTGCTATACCTCTTCTTGCTACCACCTTTAACTATCCGTATGGTTTTTCTGATCATACAGTTGGTATAGAGATTGCTTTTGCAGCAGTTTGTATGGGTGCAAAAGTGATAGAAAAACATTTTACACTGGATAAGAGTCTGACCGGTCCAGACCATGCCTGTTCAGCTTCACCAGATGAGCTAAAAAGGTTAGTTTCTTTTGTCCGTAATTATGAAAAAGCTATCGGAGATGGGGTTAAGGTCCCCTCTACATCCGAAGTAAGTCAGAGATTTAGGAAAAGGCGTGGAATTTACTCAAGAAGGGCTTTGTCAAAGGGGGATATACTTACAATAAATGACCTCCAATTTCTTACTCCTTCTACCCCTGAAAGTCAACTTGAATTAATAAATGATTTTCTTGGTAAAAAGTTAAAGAGGGATATTCCAAAGTATACGTTAATCTCATCTGCCCTTTTGGAATAGTAATGAGCAGAAAGATAATCTTCAGAGTAGATGGAGGTAACATATATGGTGTTGCTATGGGACATGTCTTCAAATGTCTGCGGTTGGCTTACGAACTGAAAAGAAGAGATGTAGATTTGCTGTTTATAATGAAAAACTATCCAGAGGGGGTGAATTTAGTCAAAAGTAGTGGTTTCCATGTGGAAGTTCTGGACAGAAATGTTAAGCCTTTAGAAGAGGCTAAGGAGATAGTTTGTCTTGCGAAAGAATTGAATGCTATCATTTATATTGATCTAAGAGATGGGAAAAAGCATATTATAGATCTTGCCAATCAGGAGAAGCTTATAACTGTTGTATATGAAGATGTGAGTACGGAGTTTATTGAACCTACATTGTTAATAAACCCTTCATTAACTGCTCATGATGAAAAACGCTATTGCTCACTAAAAACCTGTTATTTGCTTGGTATTGACTATATGGTGATTGCCCCTGAGATATCTAATTATAAACGTACAAGTTATTCACCAGTTATTAGGAATCTCTTCATTTGTTTTGGAGGAGCGGACCCTTGTAATATTTCATCAAGAGTTTTAAATGTATTGCTTTCGAATAATTATAACTCTTTCAGAATCCTGATAGCATTAGGTCCTGCTTTCAAATACTTACAAGACATAAAAACCATTTTGCTCAACAAAGACAAAAAAAGAAGAGTGCAACTTATACAAAATTGTACAAACTTAGTATATCTTCAATCCCAATGTGAAGCAGCTATAACATCTGGAGGGACTCTTGTATACGAAATGATAGCGTTGAGTATACCCACACTTGTTCTGCCTTCAATAGACACAGAGGTGAAAAATATTTCACCATTGATAGAAAGGGGTTTTGTTAAAGGAATAAAACGTGAAGTATCTCTTATAAATAATGATGAGATGGGAGACATTATTGAGGATTTTTTAAAAGATATTGAAGAGAGGCAAAGACTTTATAACAATTCTACCACTTTGGCATCAATTCTGACGGATGGTATATTTAATGTTGTTGGGCAGATTGAAAGTATTTTAGCTGAAGATTATCTTGGATAAGGAATATTGAGAGTTCTACAAAGACCAAGAAATAAGCAGGGGCAGCAAAATTGTCCTTGGAAATCATACGTTGCAACTCCTTTGTGTATAATAAATAGATGAGGAGGAATCGAATGGAATCAGAGTTACAAAAGAAAATTAAAGATTACTGGGATCAACAAGCCGTACTAAATAGAGAGAAGACTGATAGTTTGAAGGTCATCGATTGGGAAAGTGATTATTTTATAGATAGCAAAGGGCAAGGTGGGACCTTAAAGGACTCCAACCTTAGGGAGTTAGAGATACAAAATGTTGTCAGAGAAATTCGTAAAGGAGAGTATGTGCTGGATATAGGGTGTGGCAATGGATATTCCACTCTGGAGTACGCCAAGAGGCTAAAGGACGTGCGTTTATTAGGAATTGATTTTTCAAAGGAGATGATAAAAAACGCGATTAGTCTTATGCACGATGACTATCCCCAATTAGTAAGCAGGGTTAGATTTGAATGTCATGACATCTTAGAACTTTCAGCTTTGTATGAGGAGGAGTTTGATGTTGTCTGTTCAACACGTGTTGTGATAAATCTCCCTTCATGGCAACTCCAACAGCAAGCATTAGATGAGATTAGAAAGGTTCTCAAGAGGGGAGGAAGACTTATTTTATTGGAAGGAAGTGTTGATGCTGTTGAGCGGTTGAACGCTGTTAGGGCAAAACTAAAGATGAAGATGGATAGGGCTGGTAACTGGCACAATGTCTTCTTAAGAGACGAAGATCTAAAAAATTATATTCGTGGTAAGTATAAGCTTATAAAAGAGATATACCATGCATCCACATACATGCTAATTACAAGAGTATTATACCATAAAGTCATATTGGGAAAGTTTATCAAACAGTTTACTTATGACGAAGAGATATTCGATGCTGCGAGTAAGTTACCAAATTTTGGAGAATATGGTTATCACAAAATATTTGTATTACAAAAGATATAGGTGCCATATAGGTGACTCCATTGAGTTACTTTGATTAGTGAGGGACTGATGCTTAGTAATAGTTGTATTACTCGAGCAATCGATAATGGGAGGATTAAAAATGAGGCTTAAGACAAAGATAAATATAAATCAGGCATGCATAGACGAAGGAGAAAGACAGCGACGTTGGGAAGAGGAGCGCCGATTCCCACTTTATTATTTTCAAAATCGCTTCCAATGGTTTAATTATCCTCGCTGGTTTTATGTGGCCCCTTTCCCATTGCATGTGGATTTTGAGGCAAGTTCTCGTTGCAATTTAACCTGTCCTATGTGTTTTAGAAGGCATTTTAAGAAGGAACATGCATATGTTGACATGGACTTCGATCTTTATAGGAAGGGTATAAATGAATGTGCTGCAAACAATCTTTATTCGATAAGGTTAAGCTGGAGAGGTGAGTCAACGCTAAATCCTATGCTTATAGATATGATCGAATATGCAAGAAAAGCCGGAATTAAGGAAATATCTCTGCTTAGCAATGGCTCTGCCCTTAGTAAAGACTTTGACATGAAGCTTATTAAAGCAGGTCTCGATTATATAACAATCAGTATCGATTCTCTCAGAGAACACTATAATAATCTTCGTACACCCCTTAGCTTCGATGACATATATAGAAAGGTTAAACAACTCTATGAACTCAAAGAAAGATTTGGAAAGGGGTTTCCTAAGGTGAAGGTTCAGGGGATATATGAATACACGAAGGGTAAACTTAGAGAATACTATGAGATGTTTAAACCTATTACAGACAATATAAGTTTTAACATCAAACATGATTATCATTTAAGAAGCGTTGAGCAGGATGAAGAGGTTGTATGTCAGTTTCTATGGCAAAGGATAACCATCACCTCTACAGGGTTGATTCCGGTCTGCATTGCGGACTGGGACATTGACATACCTATAGGTAACTTGAAAGAGAATACTATTAAAGAAGTGTGGTTGGGGGAGAAAATGGAGAGCCTTAGAAGACTTCATATGGAAAAACGACGTTTAGAGATGAAACCCTGCAGGACATGTCATCGCTATAAAGATGCTGTAATAGATGAGGTTATAGAAGGTTAGCTTTCGGATAGCATATTTATAAATTTTTCCATTCTACAGTCAAAAGACTTAAAAAGATCTGGATACTTAACAGAATTTACATCCATGTTGCAAAGAATAAATATACTTATCATAGGGACAGGTATGTATGTATGTGGAAGGGGGACGGAAGGTTACGGAACTGTTCTGCCTGCTGTGTATGAATGGAAACGTATGAATATGCTCGCTGATATTTATATTGCGGGCGCTAGCCCAGAAGGCATAGATGCCTTAAAGGAAAAAGTTGCAGAGCTCAATAAACTCTTTGGCTTTGAGATTCGACCAAGATATCTACCAGAAAGTCATTACAATTCTGAAGCTTACGAAGAAGCAATCCTAAAAATCTCCAAACCTGCCTGTGCGATAGTTGTAACTCCTGACAATCTCCATCGGAAGATAGCAGGCAAGACGATTGAAAATGATCTTCATACACTTGTGGTTAAACCCCTTGCACCTACAGTCAAGGAAGTCCTGGAATTAATAGAACTTCAAGAGAAATATAATGTCTATTGTGCTGTAGAGTTTCATAAGAGATTAGACCGTTCTAATCTGAAACTAAGAGATACTATTTTAAGTGGCAGGATAGGCACCCCTTTGTATTTCATAATAGAATACAGTCAGAGAAAGAGTATCCCTCTGGAGAGATTTAAGGCTTGGGCCAAAACAACGAATATATTCCAATACCTCGGTGTCCACTATGCAGATATCATATATTTTGCAACTAAAGCCCTCCCCCTAAGGGCAATGGCAATAGGGCAGAAGATGTTCTTGGCTTCAAAGGGTATTGACACCTATGATTCCATACAGGCTATTGTTGAGTGGAGAATGCCATCAGGAGAGATATTTTCATCCTCTTTTTTTACTAACTGGATAGACCCTGAAACCTCTTCTGCCATGTCTGACCAGAAGATTAAGGTGATTGCTACAAAAGGACGCTTTGAGGCAGACCAGAAGAGAAGAGGTATCTACATTGTCCATGATACGGATGGGATTGAAGAGCCTAATCCTGATTTCTGCTCGATCTATGGCTATCAGAAGGGTAATATCTCCTTTCAGGGATATGGTATTGAAAGTATTCTTCAATTTTTCAGGGATGTGGTAAGAGTTGAGTCTGAGGGTAAGGAGATCGAAGCTTTTGAGGGTGTGAGACCAACCTTCAAGGCTTCCATTGTTCCCACAGCGATAATTGAGGCCGTAAATAAGAGTCTTAAATATGGTAGTAGGTGGATAGACATTCGGTTTTTAGGAGATAAATATATAGAGCTTTTATAAGCTTATAATAGTAATTTCATTAAGAGATTTATGAGATGAAAAGTTTTTCAGATTATGCCTTTGTGGCAAATTTTACAGAAGATTCATCAGGCTATAAGCTTAGAGATAATATCGCCATAGCTAAAAAGCCTCTACATTGTGGGCTTGTATTATACGATGGCGCAAGAAAGATAACATTGAAGAGTGATATGCCTGTAGGTAGTCTTTTTTCTATAAAAGATATAGATAAGGGAGAATATATAATCTCCTTTGGTATTACAATTGGAAAAGCGAGATGTTTTATAGACGCAGGGTCATTAATTGATGACAATGCGTGCAGTGAGATGGAGACGGAGATATATTCTAATAAAACATTTTCCACCACGCCCCAAAAAGGTCGGTATGATCCTCTACTTTTAAAGAGGACTTTTAGAGGTTTTCCTTGTAAAGTTACAATTGATGGGAAAGAAGGTGGAGGAACAGAAAATATTGTAGCTATACTAAGTACAGTGAAATGTTCTGCAGTAGCGGTGAAGAATATAGCCTTCTTAGCAAGGAAAAGGCTTTTACATAAATATCCCCATGTGACGGATGTTGTTGCTATTACTCATGAATCAGGCTGTGGAATACCCGAAGGCGGAGCTAAGGAGGAACTTCTACAGATTTTGGTTCGCATTATGAATCATCCAAACATAGGATTTGTATTTCTACTCGGTCTTGGATGCGAACATCTGACGCCTTGTAGTGAAACGCCAGAAAATATTATTCCTTTTCTTCGTTCAAAAGTAATTGATTTTGATAAGAGAGTGATGAGCGATAAACTCCAACATTATCTCGGCGAGTTGGAAGCAATCGAACAGATTGTTGACGGACCTATTAAGGAGTTGCTGAGGGTGGCTGATAAACGTAGGCGAAAACCTTTGCCTATATCATACTTAACATTGGGTTTAAAATGTGGGGGTTCGGATATATTCTCTGGAATTTGTGCTAATCCTGTTCTCGGTCGAGCAGTAGATAAGTTGGTAAAAGGAGGTGGAGCTGCAATCATTACCGAAATCCCAGAGTTTGATGGTTATATGCATATAATAGCTGAGCGGGCGCGCAATGAGGAAGTTGCAAGAAAATTGAGAGACTTATTGCCAACCTTTGATAGGATAAGCAAACAATATCCAATACCAGGGATAGGTAGACAGAAGGTTGCCCCTGGTAATAAAAAGGGAGGGCTTTTAAATATATTTGTTAAATCTGCATCCGCCGCTCAAAAATGTGGGAACGCTGTGATAGAAGGGGTACTTGACTACGGAGACTGGATATATGATAAAGATTTAAGAGGACTATGGGTGCTGAATGCTCCAAGCTATGATCAAATATCAACTACAGCCCTTGGTCTCTCGGGTTCCCAGATTGTAGCTTTTACTACAGGACTAGGTACGCCTATTGGTGCAGCTCTAAGTCAGGTGATTAAAATAGGTAACAGGTATGAAATGGGTTTGAAAAAGCATGTTGATTTCTTCACAGAAAGTGTCCTTAAAGGTAGGTCTATTGAAGAAGTGGGGGATGAACTTTTTGAGTATATTCTCTCAGTCGCCTCGGGGGACGTAATAACAAATGTCTCCAAGATTAATAGAGAGATAGCTCAAAAGGGCATATTTGAGACGCATCATGAGTTTACACTGTGGAAGCGTTGGGGAGATAATTAGTTGTCTAAGATAAGGAGGAGATAGGCATTGAAGAGAAAAGAGAAGATAATAGCTATGATCCCGGCAAGAAAAGGAAGCACACGCCTTAAGATAAAAAATCTTGCTCTATTGAGAGGGAAACCCCTTATTGCCTATGCTATTGATGCGGCGAAGTCCTCAGGGGTGTTTGATAAGATAGTGTTGAACTCGGATTATGGAGTCTTTGCAAAGATTGCAAGGCATTATGGGGTAGACTTTTACCTTAGACCTGAAGAACTTGGTTCATCCACAACTAAATCGGATAGTGTTGTATATGACTTTATGTTGAAATATCCCTCTGATATAGTTGCTTGGGTAAATCCTACATCTCCATTGCAGACGGGTAAAGAAATAAGGGAGGTTATAAGTTATTTCCTTGAGAAGAGGCTTGACACCCTTATAACAGTAAAAAATGAGCAGGTCCATTGTATCTATGATGGCAAGCCCGTTAACTTTAAGATGTGTGAGGTATTTGCACAGACTCAGGATCTTAAACCTGTCCAGCCATTTGTTTATTCAATAATGATGTGGCGAACTAAAACATTCATAAAGGAGTTCGATAGGAACGGATACGCCTTATTTTGTGGCAAAGTGGGGTATTATCCTGTAAGCAAAGAAACTTCGATTATTATAAAAACCAAAGAGGATCTTATGCTGGCTGAATATGTATTAAAGGCAAAACAGTCTATAGGTTCCTATGAGATTAAATATGATGACGTTATTAAAGAGGACAAAGAGAATTAGTTAAACAAATGGTTTCTATTGTTATCAGAACTAAAAATGAAGAGAGATGGATAACTATGTGCCTGAAGAGTGTATTCAATCAGGAGTACCGGGACTTTGAGGTTATCCTGGTGGATAATGAAAGTACTGATAAGACGATTGAGAAGGCTAAGCAATTTGATATAGTGAAAATTGTGAAATGTAGGGATTATAGACCTGGTCTTGCTCTCAACATGGGTATAAGAGAGGCAAAAGGAGATTACATAGTATGCCTTTCGGGTCATTGTATACCTGTCAATGAAAAATGGTTGTCGAGCCTTCTTAGAAATTTTCAGGATGAAGAGGTAGCAGGGGTTTATGGACGACAAGAACCTCTCGCTTTTACTTCAGACTCTGACAAGCGTGATCTTTCTATAATCTTCGGTCTTGACAGAAGAGTACAAAGAAAAGATAGCTTTTTCCACAATGCGAACAGCATGATAAGGAGGAGTTTATGGGAGGAAACTCCTTTTGATGAGACTATAACGAATATCGAAGATAGGGTATGGGCTGAAAAAATGCTGCGTAAAAAATATAAAATAGTATATGAACCAGAAGCTAGGGTCTTCCATTATCACGGCATACATCAAAATGGAGAGGCAAGTAGATGTGTTAATGTGGTCAAGATACTGGAAGATCTGATGCCGGATATCAAGAATAATATCCATGTTGATATAAATGATTTGAATATTATAGCAGTTATTCCTGTAAAGGGAGAGGTTCCATATCTGAAAGACAGACCACTTTTAGACTATACTATAGAAGTTGCCAGGGGGTCTAAGTATGTTAAAAGGGTTATAGTTTCTACTGATAACATAAAAACTGCTAAATTAGCAGAGAATTTGGGTGCCGAAGTGCCGTTTTTACGAGACCCCATATACTCTGAAGACTATATTGATATCGAACGTGTATTTCAACACACCGTTGAAAAAATGGAATCCTTAAAAATATTTCCTGACCTACTTGTCACCCTTGAGATAACATTCCCATTCCGTCCACATGACATAATAGACAATATGATTAGTCAATTAGTTAAAAATGGTTTTGATACTATTGTGGCAGTGAAAAGTGAAAATAAGTCAATATGGAAGGAATGTAAGGGGAAGATCAAGCTTCTAGACGAGGGTTTAACACCGCGAATAATTAAAGACCCTACCTATTTAGAGTTAAGGGGAGTATGTTGTGCAACCCATCCTGAGTTTATTCGTGTGGGCAACTTATTTGGTCAAAATATTGGTATCTATGAAGTAAGTAGCCCTGTAGCTTCTATCGAGGTTAGAAACGATGCAGATATAAAAGTAGCAGAACTTCTGATAGATAAGTGGCTTGAAAAGAAGATATGATATGTGGAGGGAGATAGCTAAAAATACCAACGTCCAGAAAGAGATTGGTTCTGCCATAAATGAATATATGAACAGGGTAGTGTTGAAGTGCTGTAAGAATATTTATTTTATAGCCAACCCTGTAACCACAAGGGACCCTGTTCCCAGTGCTTTTATAGAAGATGCTATAAGGATTTTGTTTAAAAATATTAAATTAAGCTATAAAATCAACTGGTTTAATCTCTTTAAAAAACTAATAAAATATTATTCCAAGGCGTCCGTATGTTTTATATTATTTACTTTAAACTTCTTCGTTTATAGAATATCAAAATTAAATCTCACTTCAAAAAATAAGAAGCTTTTAGACCCTGACAAAGAGCTCTTTGTGATAGATACTTTTGTAATGGTTGAAAAGAATTTCCCAAATGATAGATTTTATGATCCATATTTTGGAAAGATGTATGATGTTTTAGAGAAGAGAAATAAACAGTATGTCATATTATCTCTCCTTTCAGGCGTTAAGATTTATGAGTTTAGGAAGAGATGGCGTACATACAATATGCTTGCAGAGGATAGTAACATCTTTATTACCGAGTATGAACTCTTAACCATCAGTGATTATTTTAGATTACTGCACTTTATTCTCTTATATCCCATTGTAATATTGCAGGTGCTTAAGCTTAAGATTGACGATTCCTTTGATGTGATATTGAAGAGAGAATTGATCAACAGCCTTGACGGTAATGAGTTACTTGCCTTTGTAAGCTATCTGGTGGGGAGAAGATTAAATAGACTATCAGAGAGAAGTCTGAAGGTAGTAAGCTGGTATGAGAATAGCCGCCATGACAAGTTTTTGTACAGGGGTATCAGAGACTCAACTGTAGATTGTTATATATATGGGTGTCAGTTCTTTATACCCTTCTCCTTCTGGTTACATATATACCCTATCAAAAATGAAAAAATATACAATTTAGTGCCGGATGAAATACTGGTTTCAGGAAAGGCATATCTATCAATCGCAGATAAGAATTTTAAACATAAGCTTGGTGTATCACCAAGGTATGATTATCTATTTAGGAAAGATTATAATAACAAAGAACTGATAAAAAGAGATAATATTCTGATTCTTTTAACAATTCATATTGAGGACTCTAAGAATATTATAAACGTAGTTTCAGCATCGCAGATTGGCAAAGAAAACAATGTATTAATTAAGCTTCATCCAAATCATCTGGTTGATAATCCAGGATTTGTAATACCTGATGGATGGGTTATAACAAAAGAGAAGCTGGATCATCTCTGTGACAGGACAAAAGTGGTGATCTCCTCTGGCTCAAGTGGTGCTATTTTAGAAGCAGCAACAATGGGATGTTCTGTCATTTCAATTGGTAATGATAGGGGTATAACATTTAACTGTCTTCCTGATATCGGTAAAGGTGAAATATGGGATATTGCCTTTGATGCAGATGAATTGATACGAGCATATGAAAGGCTAATGGCTTTTAGAGACAGGAATATCCATCGTATAGTTGAATTATCAAAGAATTACAGAGACATGTTTTTTAGAAAGGCAACTGAAGAACGACTAATTGATCTTCTAAATTTATAATAAAAAGTTTACTGGACTGGAATGGCTTTAGAAGGTAAAAATAAAGGTAAAGCTACAGGTATAAAGGTTGTTATACTTTGTGGTGGTTTTGGAACAAGATTAAGGGAAGAGACTGAGATAAAACCAAAACCTATGGTCGAAATAGGTGGTATGCCGATTCTATGGCATATAATGAAAATCTATGCACATTATGGCTTTACAGATTTTATCCTCTGTCTTGGTTACAAGGGATATGTAATCAAGGAATATTTTTATCATTATGAAATGCTTTCCAATGATTTTACTATAGAACTTGGAACACGAAAAATTGATATACATCCCAGACATTCTGAATATGGCTGGAAGATTACCCTTGTAGATACAGGATTGAATGCAATGACAGGAGCGCGCATAAAGAGAATAGAAGGTTTTATCGATGGGGATACCTTTATGTTAACCTATGGAGATGGTATAACAGATTTGAATATCAATAAACTGCTTAGGTTTCATAAGAGTCACGGCAAGATTGGGACAATAACAGGTGTAACTCCTCCGTCCAGATATGGGGAATTATTAATAAATAAAGATCAGGTTCTTTCTTTTAAAGAAAAGCCGGTGATTAATAATAGTTCGATAAACGGAGGATATTTCATCTTTAATAGAAGGTTTTTTGATTATCTTTCGGCTGATGATGGTTGTGTATTTGAAAGAGAACCATTGGAAAGACTTGCGTCTGATGGAGAGCTAAAGGTTTTTCATCATAGAGGTTTCTGGCAGTGTATGGATACATATAGAGACTATAGATACTTATCTGAACTGTGGGAGAAGGGTAATCCACCGTGGAAGGTGTGGGAAGAGTAGTAGAGCCTAAATTCTGGCAAAAAAGTATGTCCTTTAATTCTGTATATAAAGATAAAACAGTTCTTGTTACAGGTCATACTGGTTTTAAAGGATCATGGCTTTGTGTATGGCTCATAAACCTTGGGGCAAATGTTGTAGGATACTCCATTGGTATCCCTACAGAACCTTCGAATTTTGAGATATTAAACTTGAAGAATAAAATGACCAATATTACAGGTGATGTTAGAGATATTGAACACTTAAATAAGGTGTTTGACGAGTATTCACCTGATATGGTGTTTCATCTTGCAGCCCAGGCAATAACACGAGACGCATATGATTCACCACAACAGACATTCTTCACAAATCTTGGGGGGACAGTAAATGTGCTTGAGTGCATTCGTCACTCAAAGTCTGTAGAAGTAGGTGTTATCATAACAAGCGACAAGTGTTATCAAAATGTTGAATGGTTGTGGGGATATAGAGAGAACGATAGATTGGGGGGAGACGACCCTTACAGTGCTTCTAAAGCTTGTGCAGAAATAGCCTTCCATGCTTACATGAAATCGTTTTTTTTTAAAGAAAACTCTCCGAGAATGGCAACAGTAAGGGCTGGTAACGTTATAGGTGGTGGAGACTGGTCTCCTCATAGGATTTTGCCTGATTGTGTTAGGGCATTCTCAATGGGAGAGAGCCTTGAGATAAGGAATCCCCAGGCAACACGTCCATGGCAATATGTACTTGAACCTTTGAGTGGTTATCTCTGGCTCGGTGCAAAATTGTCTCAATCCAGTTTCCTTCATGGAGAAAGTTTTAACTTTGGTCCTAATGGAAATACGACATATACTGTAAAAGAGCTGGTAGAAACATTCATCAATTACTGGGGAGAAGGTTGCTGGAGGAATAATGAAGAAGCAGAAGTTAAAAGAGAAAACATGCTGTTGATGTTATCCTGCGAGAAAGCACGTAATCTTCTTAAATGGAATACAATACTTTCCTTTGAAGAGTCTCTACAGATGACTGCTGAATGGTATAAAGCTTTTTATGATGGTGGAGTAGATATGTACAGCTTTTCACTTAGCCAGATAGAGTTTTATACGACTCTTGCCTGTAAGAGAGGTATGAGATGGGCTAAACAGGCCGATACTCTTCTTACCCAAATAAAACCCTAAGTTTAGAGTATATCAGATGTCTATTAAAGGGGTAATTGTAGAACCACTGAAACAGAGGGTGGATGAGCGAGGCAGGGTGTTGCATATGCTTCGTTGTGATTCACCATTATTTGAAGGTTTTGGCGAGATATATTTTTCTACCGTCAGACCGGGGGTAGTAAAGGCGTGGAAGCTCCATAAGAAGATGACCCTTAACCTTGCAGTGCCTTCAGGAAAGATAAAACTTGTTCTCTACGATGACCGTGATGGCTCTCCTACTCAGGGAATGATTCAAGAACTATTTATAGGAGACGATGATGACTATGTTCTTGTAAAGATTCCTCCCTTGATATGGACTGGGTTCCAGGGCATTTCACATAGGGAGAGCATTGTGGCTAATTGTGCTACGATTCCCCATGATCCAGATGAAGTAGTAAGGATGGACCCATACGACAGGCGTATATCCTATAACTGGTGAAAAGTCAATTGTTAAAGAACATTTTAATAACGGGGGGTTTAGGTTATCTTGGAGGACGAATAGCAGCTTATTTAAAAGAAAGGGCGCCAGGGGCAACTATTATCCTGACCACACGGAATAAAAGTAAAGGACTACCCAAATGGAGTGAAGAGTTTATTATTCGCGAAATGGACGTGTGTGAAGAAGATTCAATAGCTAAATCCGTGCAGGATATTGACGTTATCATACATCTTGCTGCTTTGAACGAAATCGATTCTGCAGCTAACCCTCTACTTGCTCTGGAAGTTAATACGAAAGGTACCTATAATCTTTTAAATATGGCAAAGAGGAGTAATGTGAAGAGATTTATTTATTTCTCCACCTTCCATGTATATGGTAAGTCCTCTTTCTCCATCATTACAGAAGACTCCGTTACGAGACCTGTCCATCCTTATGCTATCACTCATAGAGCAGCTGAAGATTTTGTCAATTATTTCACTCACTATCATGGCATAAAGACCCTAATACTTAGATTGTCAAATGGATATGGCTATCCTATGGATATCGCTGTTAATAGATGGACGCTTGTTTTTAATGATCTGTGTAAACAGGCTGTTACTGAGCAGAAGATGATACTGAGGTCATCTGGCGTAGAGTATCGAGATTTTATATCCCTCCATGACATAGCAAGTGCTGTATACCATTTTATTTTCAACATCCCTGATAGGTGGGGAGACGGTATCTATAATCTTGGTGGTGAATGTAGTATGCGTATTCTTGATGTGGCAAGGCGAATAGCAAGTGTTTACTATAAGAGATATAAAAAGAAAATAGATATAACTACTACCATAACTGAAAGCAGTCAATCAAATTCCCAACATCCCTTCATCTTCAGTATTGAGAAATTAAAAAGTACAGGTTTTCATCTGAAAGGAGATATGGAAACAGAGATATTAAAGACCCTGGAAATTTGTGAAGGGTTTAATATATCATGAGCAAAGGCCCTCTTGTATCAGTAGTAATGCCCACTTATAATCAAGCCATGTTCGTTGGTGAGGCTATAGAGTCTGTATTAAATCAGACTTATAATAATTATGAACTCATAATTATTGACAATTATTCAGATGATGGGACAGAGGAGATTGTAAATTCCTATGCATATCAAGATAAGCGAATCATATATAAAAAATTTTCCAATAAAGGGATAATAGCTACCTCCAGGAATATCGCAATAAAGATGTCCAGAGGATATTATATTGCATTTCTGGATTCAGATGATTTATGGTTCGCTGATAAGCTAAAAAAGGTCATTGAATTTTATATGATGTATCCGGAGATAGACCTTATATGTAATGACGAATATTTTGTTCAAGGAGACGACAAGAGTATTATAAAGAGAGCCAGATATGGTCCTTACAGAAAATATAGAGACTTGCTCTTTAAGGGCAATTCTCTTTCCACATCTGCCGTCACAGTAAAAAAGAGTAAATTATTAGCGGCAGGTATGTTTTCGGAAGACAAGAGGTTTGTTACAGCAGAAGACTACGAGTTGTGGTTGAGACTCAGTAAAAGTTGTAATATAGCCTATCTCCATGAAGTTCTGGGTAACTGGAGGGTCCATGAGGTGTCAAATTCAGGAAGTGTTGATAGACATACAGAGAGTGTTTCAAATGTTATTAATCACCATTTCAGGCAATGGCCCTATAAGAATACCTATTATAGACTTTTGCTCAACAAAAGAAGAGGGGCTGTTCTGAGAGGTGCGGGTAGAAGCCTCCTTAAAAGTGGAGATTTTATCTCTGCCAGATCATATTTAACAAGAGCACTAAAGAGGTATCCATTCTCACTCAAAACATGGATCCTATTCTCTGCATCCTTAGCACAAATTAAACTATGAGGTATAAATGAAGATAACCTCTTTGTTAAATCTCTCCTTTCTTTTTGGACTCTTAGCTACCCAGATAACGATATGGACAACGCTTTTTACAGGAATATATTTACCTTATTATCGTATAATATTTGGACTTCAGTACCTTACTATCCTCACGATATTGCTTAAGAGATATAAGTTTAATAGATATGATTTGTCAATAATATTCTTTGTGTTTTATTCACTAACAATAGCAATAGGTATGACAGAATTCGATATACCAACTGTTGTAAGAAATATGAACACCGTAACTTTCCCCCTAGCAATGTATTTTTTTCTGAAAATTGCCTTTGGTTCGAGGAGTGTTTATAACTTCTTAAAAATAATTGTTATTGGTGGTACAATAGCGGCGGCTTATGTAATCTTTGAGATGGTAAATGCTCTAACTAATCTTATGCCGTCTTTTAGCCAGGCTCTTCTGCTTTATTCTTCAAAATATAGGAGTTTTTACCTTTATCAAGATGTTGTTGGTGTCATGCAGAATCCTACTCTTTTTATACGCCCTCTTGGGATTTTTCTAAACAGAACGGTGGGAGGATTTTTAATATTGAGTTCACTGTTGATAGTTATAGTAGTAGGAGATAAAATTTTTACTATAAAAAGAAAGATTAAATATATCATAGGATTACTGATGATTGGTATCATCACAACGCTTTCAAGGACATCGATCTTGCTTATGATTGGAGCAATATCCTTCCTTGCTTACTATAGCATAGGCAATAATCACCTTAAAGTCCTTAAGAAACAGATATATTACTCGGTGTCTTTTATTATAATTATATCTTTATTAATATTATTCTTTCTCTTTTCTTTTTTTGTGGTGCATATTGGCTTTATCTTTGGACTTTGGTCGGATACTATTAATGATACTCCAAGTAACGTTCATATAGTTCTTGCAAGGCATTTTATTAAGCTCCTTAAAGAGATTCACCAGAGGCTCCTTGATAACCCTATCAATACACTTTTTGGATATGGCATATATTCACCCTCAACAATAATAGGGACTGAATTTCATTTTTTTGAACATTATCTGTCATTAATTGGCTTAGTAGGGTTCTTTCTGTTTTTCACTTTATTTTTAAGGGTAGTTTTATTGTGCTGTAAGGCTATAAAATACACTCACCTGCAAAAGGATGATAGCAATGAGCGTCTGTTTCTTCTTGGTATAATGCTTTCTTTGATCCTAATAGCAAATCTCATCCACTTCTCACCCTTAAATGTTTGTACTTATTTTATAGTCTCTTTAATTCTCTATATAGGTGACCTGGCATATAGATACAATAGACAGAGATGGCCCAGCTTCCAGGTTTAGGCGGAGTTAAGATACCATTAAATGTTTTTTCTAAAACAACTGTTCTACTTTATTTCGAAGCCATGGAGCCTTTTATGGGTATGCTTATTGGTCTTGTTCATTTTAAGGAATAGGCAGAAGCGTATATATCGCTATGGCGTCAGGATTCTGGTTGTTATTATCTATTTATTAAGCCTGACACCAGTTAAGTATGTGATACTCTATCCTCTCGAAGTAACCAGCTACAAGATGAGTGAGATGGACAATCATCAATATCATGAAGCTCAGGCAATCGTGGTGTTGGGAGGAGGTATAACGTTACCAGGTAAGTGGGGTTCTCCACAGCTTGGGCTTGATTCGCTATCTCGTTTAAATCATGCTGTAGAGATATACCAGAGTCTTGATGGGAAAATACCAATAATCTTCAGTACTGGGATAAGCGATGTCTCCAAAGAGATTCCATCAGAAGCTGGGGTGGCAGAGTCTTATTTTAAACAATGGTCTATAAGGAATTATTATCTTGAAGATAGGTCTCGAAACACCTATGAGAATGCGGTGGAAACAAAAAAAGTGTTTAAAAGATTGGGTTGGTCTCTTGAAAAGCCTATTATTCTTGTTACCTCAGCTCTGCACCTGCCAAGAGCGACTGCCGTATTCCAAAACCAGGGTTTCATCGTGTTGCCAAGCCCTTCTCATTATCAAGTAGCATCTTCATATAAAGGTTTTGATATTTTTGATTTTTTACCCAGGGTTGAGAACCTGAACAGTATAACATATGCATGGCATGAGTATATTGGATTATTATATTACAAATTATTAGGCAGAATATAAGTATGGCTGGGATTGATTATTATAATCGCATAAAGCAGGTTTATTTGCCTCCGCTAAATTCAAAAAAGAAACATTGGCAATTTGCCGATTTAGTTGGACATAATAATATCAGATACTTTAGTTATGCACGTTATGCTTTATTGTCTGGACTTAAATGCATTGGAGTTAAAAAAGGGGATAAGATTCTCTTGCCATCATTTATCTGTAAAGAGGTACTTTCTCCTATTAGTTCCACAGGAGCTAAAGCGATATTCTATAGTGTAGATAAAAAATTGAAACCTCGAGAGGATTTAACAAATTTCCCAAAGTGTAAGGCGGTGATAGCTGTTAATTATTTTGGGTTTCCACAGAGTCTAAGGCCATTTGTTGAATATTGTAAGCAAACAGGAGCAGTGTTAATTGAGGATAATGCCCATGGACTATTTAGCCGGGATGAAGGAGGAACTCTTTTAGGCTTAAGAGGCGATATGGGGATTTTCAGTTTTAGGAAGACTCTCCCTCTATTGAATGGGGCAGCCCTTGTAATTAATGATGAAAGGCTTTTGCCGTCACTTCCGCCCCAGATCGAATTCAGAAGATACAGATCGTTGTATTTTAACTGCAAAGAACTTGTTAGGAGACTCTTACCAATAATAGGAATTCATGGCATAAAGATTCTAATTTTTTCGGCAAGATTGATGAAGAACATCTTTAGAGCTTCTGCTTTGCTTTTATCTCAATCTGGTTCTGAGAGACTGCTTCCTTCATTTTCTTTACCTTCATTCGACTTATTGGCACGCTTGCACTCAATAGATATTCCAGAAGAGATGAATCGTCGCAACGAACTCTACAAATGGCTTGGGAAAAAGATTGTTGATTTACAGGGAACCCCCATCTTTATTCGATTACCTAAAAATTGTGTGCCATATACATTCCCCTTTTATGCCTCTGAAGATAAAATAATAGACATAAAGAAAAAACTAAATTATTATGGGTTGGAGTGCTTTAAATGGCCAGATTTACCCACCCAAATTAAGAGTAATATCCCTGCCCATTATAATAGAGTATATTGTGTACGATTTTTATGGTGAATTGGACTTTAATTCCAGATTACATTGCCTTGGAGACATGGGATAAGAACTTATCAAAGTTTTGTGATTTTAATATTTATCAAAGTTTTAATTGGGGTGAATATAAACGTTATTTTGGATGGGTACCATATCGTTTTGCAGCTTATAATGCACAAAATGAAGTTATTGCTATGGCACAATGTTTGTATCATCACTTTCCTCTTGGTGGTATAATGTGGTGTCCTGGAGGTCCTTTGGGAGACGTTTCATCTTTTGGTAAAACCTTAATAATAGCATGTGTTGATGCCATTAAGAAAAGGTACTTGTATTTTCGTTTTGACTCTTATTCTAATTCCAACGAATATTATGATTTAACTCTAATAAAGAATGGATGGCAGCGACCTGTCTATAGTATAAATACTGATCTTACAATGATTTTAGATTTAACAAGACCGGAGGAAGAGCTTATAAGAAGTTTTTCAAAGAATTGGAGACACAATTTGAAAAGATTTAAAAAAGATTTGCTCAATATAGAACCCTGGGTAGATATAGATATTGATGAAATGCTTAATATTTATCGTTCCATGGAAAATTTTAAATCTATCCAAACTCAGTACTCTAAGGAAGAATTGTTGAAGTTATTTGAAAAATTTGGTGACAAAATACTTATGTATCGGTGTAACGATAGAAAAACTGGTGATTTGATTGCATTTAGAGGGGCAATCATATATAACAACAAAGCTTGGGATTTCTTTGCTGCCACAAATATACACGCAAGGAAATTATACGCTTCTCATAAGTTATTATGGACTTTATTAAGGGCATGTAAAGATAAGGAAGTTAAGTTATATGACATGGGTGGAGTAGACCCTTGTAATAACCCTGGAGTTTATAATTTTAAGAAGGGAGTAGGTGCTTTAAAGGTTCGAAGGTTAGGCGAATGGGAATTTGTTACACCGCGCATATTGCGTTATGTTGTAAATCTTGCCATTAAATATCGATGTGGTATATCATAGGCTGGAAGAGAATTATTCAGATATTAATATCTGAGTGTTTGGCTTTATTTAATATCTTTTTAGGTCCTCGTTCTGGATTGAGAATTCTATTATATCATTCTGTGAGCCCAGGGGTGAAGGATGACAAAGGAGGTATTTTTACAGTTTCTTCAGATCTTTTTAGAAGACACATGGAGACATTGGTCGAAAGTAAAAAGTTGTCCTTAACAGATATTATAAATGGTAAGCAGACTCTGGGCTCTCAATGTTTAACTATAGGAGTTTCATTCGATGATGGGTATAGAGACAATTTATATGCTGTCGCACCCATAATGGAAGAACTTAATATTCCTTTTACAGTATTTGTGGTATCTGATTTTGTTAAGAAGGGAGGTAAAGATTACTTAAATAGAGGGGAACTCTATGAGTTATCCAAACTGCCTTTGGTGATGATTGGTTCGCACGGTGTGACCCATATCCCTCTGACAAGGCTGAGTGATGATCTTCTAAAAGAGGAATTGGAGTCAAGTAAGAAATATTTAGAAGATATTACTGGGAAAGAAATAAATATCATCTCCTATCCTCATGGTGCAGTAGATCTAAGGGTCAGAAATGCAGTAGAAAGAGCTGGGTATAAGATTGGTGTTACAAGTTGTTTTGGTATAAATAACCGTCTTAAAGATCCTTTACTTTTAAACCGTACCGTAATACTTGCAAATGATTCGGAGAGGATATTCAAGCAGAAGTTAAAGGGAATATGGGACTGGTATAAATGGGTTCAAAAACAAGCCAACTAAGCCAAAAATGAAGGGTTCTAAGATGAGGAGGATTTATGCTTAATGTCAGTGTCACGGCATTAAACTACACCACTTCTACCTCCTTGTAACTATTCTTATTTGATTACAAGTTAGCAAAAAAGACCTTTGAGGAGGTAAATGGCCCCAAATTGTTTTTACGCCGATGTTAAAAAGAAATATCTTGATAGATAGGTGAGAGCGGACAATGCCGGAAGTTTCGATAATTATACCTTTATATAATGATGAGAGTGTTATTTCACGGTTATTTTTTACATTAGAAGAATACATAATAAATAAAAACAGGACAGAAATTATTCTTATCGATGACTGTAGTACAGACAAGACATATAGAATATTAGAAAAAAAGATTGAAGAAAAACAGCCTGACAATGTTATGCTCTTAAGAAATAAAAATAATAAAGGACAATCATATACAAGGAATAGAGGGATTACGATAGCCAAGGGAGAATATATTGCCTTTCTTGATAGTGACGATGCATGGCATAGAAAAAAGTTAGATATTCAAATAGAGTTGATGAGAAGAACTAAGTCGTTGATTAGTGGAACAATGCATAAGATAATTACAGAAAAAGAATTGGAATATTATCACAATATGGAAGTCAATATTGAAGATATAAAATTCCACTATATAAGATGGCCTGGTATATTATTTAAATCTCCATTTTCAACACCAAGTGTTGTTATTCATAAGAGTTTAAAAGAGCACTACTCATTTGATGAAGATATAAAATATTGTGAGGAATATAATCTGTGGAAAAGAATAGTTAAAGACTATCCTGCAATTAAAATTGATTTCCCTTTGACATTTACATTTAAACATGACTACTTAGGTGGGACTGATTCATTGAGTGCTAATCTTTGGAAGATGCAGATGGGACAAAGTTTGAGTTTTCTAAAGATGTTGAGGGCCGATAATTATAATTCAATCGATAAGTTATTTTTGATAATGGGGCTTTGTTTTTCACAGATTAAATTTTTAAAGAGGTTGATGGTGAAGTTCCTTAATGGTTAAAAAATTGAGGGTGCATTATAGTTGTGTCGCGGCGTGATTTCCTATGGTGTTACGCCATAGCAAGCCGTTTGAAAGAGTATTTATTCACGTAAGAAGACTGCCAGGAACACCACTCGAAAAGGTGAGGTTTCTGGCGTATTTTTATAATCTTTATAAGTTATAAGGAAGGTTGTTAATACAAAAATGTGCGGTTTTGCTGGCTTAGTTGATCTGTCTGGACAGATGGCAGGAGATGAACTTCGGGCTCTGGCTGTAAATATGGCAGATATACTGAGTCATCGAGGCCCTGATGACAGTGGCATATGGATAAGTAAGGACAATCATGTTGGACTTTGTCACAGAAGGCTTTCTATCATTGACCTTTCCCCCAATGGCCATCAGCCGATGTCCAATGAGGATGGTTCAATATGGATAACTTATAATGGAGAGGTTTATAACTTTAAAGAGATTCGGGCTATACTCGAAACGAGAGGGCATGTTTTCAAAAGCTCATCGGATACGGAGGTTGTTATTCATGCTTATGAGGAATGGGGGGAGGGGTGTCTTTCCAGGTTTTCAGGAATGTTTGCATTTGCTATATGGGATGAAAAAAGAAAAAAGCTGTTTTTGGCAAGAGATAGATTGGGACAAAAGCCCCTTTTTTATTATTGGGATAAAAAGAGACTTGTTTTTGCTTCGGAGATGCAGGCAATCATGGAAGATAAATCCGTTTTAAGGGAGGTGGATTATGAGGCAATACACTATTATCTAAGTTATCAATACATCCCTGCACCCAAGACAGCCTTTAAGTCCATTTACAAACTACCACCAGCACACTACTTGATCCTGGGGAATGGAAATATAGATATTAAAAGGTATTGGAGAATCGGTTACAGTGAAAAATTAAGTGTTAAAGATGAGGAGGAAATTATTGAGGAATTAATAGACATATTAAAAGAAACGGTTAAATCGAGATTGATTTCAGAGGTGCCATTAGGGGCTTTTTTGAGTGGGGGGGTTGATTCGAGTATTGTTGTTGCTTTAATGAGCGACTTGATGGATAAACCTGCAAAAACATTTTCTATTGGCTTTGAGGAAGAATTGTATAATGAACTTCCTTATGCAAGGATAATCGCTGAAAAGTTTAACACTGACCATCATGAGTTCATATTAAAATACGATACTCTGGATATCCTACCTAAGCTTGTAAAACATTATGGTGAACCTTATGCCGATTCTTCTGCCTTGCCTACATACTATCTTTCCAGAATGACCAGAAAGTATGTTACGGTTGCCTTGAGTGGTGATGCAGGTGATGAGAATTTTGCGGGTTATGATAGATATCTTGCACAGAAAATATTAAGATACTTTAAAGCCATTCCATCTTCTTTTCGAAAGAGCCTTCTGGTATTTTTGGATTTTTTCCCCGAGTCTGATGGGAATGTCAGCAGGGTTAAAAGACTCAAACGGTTTATTCGGGGGTCATTGTGGTCAGATGGTCAGGAATACATAAAATGGATGGTGTGTTTTACTGAAGAACAAAAAAAGGAGTTTTATTCCAGTAATATGTTAAGTCAAATGAGGAATATAAATAGCTATGACTATCTTATGACTCTGTTTAAAAAAACAAGTGCTAGCTCTATGGTAGAGAAAACAATGGAAGTAGATATTAATTCGTATCTTCCATACGATCTTTTAGTAAAAGTTGATATTGCCTCTATGGCAAATTCATTAGAAGTTCGTTCTCCTTTTCTTGATCATAAATTTATAGAATTTGTTGCAAGGATCCCTGTAGATTACAAGCTTAAAGGCATGATAAAGAAGTATATTTTGAAGAAAGCTTTTAAGAAGATCATACCAGAGGAAGTCTTGAGGAGACCCAAGAAAGGGTTTGGCGTCCCTGTTTGCAGATGGTTCAGGCATGATCTTAAAGACTATCTGTCTGATACACTTTTAAGTCGTCGTTCAATAGAAAGAGGATATTTCAAGTCAGATGGCATTAGAAGATTGTTGGCCGAGCATATTTCAGGTAGAATAGATCACTCACAAAGGTTGTGGACATTACTTATGCTGGAACTCTGGCATAGGGAGTTCATCGATTGAATGAAGGAAAGGCAAAAAAGGATCAAAATCTTTCGAATAATTGCCCGTCTTAATGTAGGAGGACCTGCTATCCATACAATACTGCTTTCTCATGAGCTTGATAAACATGGTTATAAAACTATTCTGCTAAAAGGTTCTGAAGATAAAACAGAAGGTGACATGATGGGGCTTGCCAACTCCAAGGGGGTTAAACCGATTGTCATACCTGAGCTTGGGAGGGAGATAAGCCTTAAGAATGATTTGATAGCCTTTTTTAAACTCCATAGATTGATTAGAAGGGAAAAACCTGATATAGTTCATACCCACACTGCAAAGGCAGGCACGCTTGGTAGACTTGCTGCATGGCTAACAGGTGTGCCAGTGATTGTTCATACCTTTCATGGCCATGTATTAGAAGGTTATTTTGGAAGGTTAAGGTCTTTTATTTTCATTCAGATAGAGAGGATTATGGCTTTTTTGTCAACGAAGATTATAACCTTAAGTAATAGTCTTAAATATGAACTCTTAAAGAATGGTATTGGCTCTAATGCTAAGATAGAGGTGATACCCCTTGGACTTGAATTGGAGAAATTTACCTGTATAACGGATTCTAAAGGAGATTTCAAGAGGTCTATTGGTGTGGTAAAAGACTGTTTGCTCGTAGGTATGGTTGGGAGGCTGGTTCCCATCAAGGGACACAGATACTTCTTAGACGCTGTTAAGAAGGTGATTGAAAGAGAACCTGCTATAAGTAAGGGAGTAAAGTTTGTTATTGTGGGAGATGGGGAATTGAGAAAAGAACTTGAGGCATATTCAAATAGCGTTGGCATTGAAGATTCTGTCATATTCACAGGCTTCAGGTTTGACCTCGCTCAGGTGTATTCTGATCTTGATATAGTAGTATTGACTTCTTTAAATGAAGGCACTCCTGTCTCACTTATAGAAGCTATGGCAAGTGGAAAGCCTGTAATAGCTACTGAAGTGGGTGGAGTAAAGGATCTGGTAAAGAATAAGAAAACAGGATTTCTTGTGCCTCCAAGGGATGTTGAGCAGTTGGCAGATAGAACCATCCAGCTTCTTAAAGATGAAAGATTACGAAAGGTTATGGGAGAAGAGGGGAGGAAGGCAGTATATCCAGGGTTTAGCATAGAGACACTTGTGAAAAATCTCAATGCCTTCTATCTCAATCTTTTGAATAATAAGGGATTGTATATATGACAAGTAGTGTAAATCTTGATTACTCAAAAACAAGATTTTTAAAGTTTTTAGACTCTTCTATTGTAACTTCTCTAATCCTACTTATCCTGATCCTTCCTGTGGCACGGACAAATGCCCTCAGGTATCTGTTTTTTATTACAGGTATTGTTTTATTTGTAACAAGGCTTTTCATAACAAGAGATTATAAACGCCTGAATACCGAGCTTAATTTTCCATTTGCAATCTACATAGGGATAGCCATTTTGTCTCTTTTTACCTCCGTCAATCTTATAAACAGTATAAATCAGATAAAAGGAGAACTGTTTGAAGTCTTTGCACTGTTTTTGCTTGTTGTGGGTAATATTGTAAATAGGAATAGAATACTCATTATATACCTTGCAATCCTGGCAGGACTTGTTCTTATGCTTACCTATGGTCTCTGGGATTTTTTTGTAATAAATAAAGCCCATATCCTTGAAAGGAATGGGCTGATGAAATCTCTACATACAGATGCACAATACTTCTCTGCATATCTTGTTATAGTATTTCCTTTTGTCTTTATTCCCTTTTTTCTGTGTAGGGACTGGAAAAGGTACTTTTTTTTATTGCTCTTTGTAATCACTTTATTCACACTGTTCCTTACGGACAAGAGAGGCCAGTGGATAGCTGCATCTATGGAAATAGTAATTTCTCCCTTGCTCTTGATTAAAAGGAAGAGACTATCCTTAATAATATTTTTATTACTTATTTTGGTGATTGTGCTGCTCAGTCTAAAATTACCATTTCATAAGGGATTTCTTCCCACTAAAGATAAGGACAGGCTGGAGGTGTGGTTATTTACATTAAGAAACTTCTGGAAACACCCTTTTTATGGTATAGGGTTTGGCAGAGATAGTCTTGGTTTTGCTTTTCCAGATGTTCCTTATGGATATTCCCATCCGCATAATTTTTTTATTAATCTCTTGATAGAGATGGGAATCCAGGGTCTTATTGTATTTCTCTGGATACAGTGGAGGATATTAAACTTAAATATCAAAGGCTTACATCAGGGTGGAAGCTGGTTGGAGGAATCCATATTTGTCTCGATGATTGTTATGATGATAGGTGTTTTTACCCTGAATCTGTTTGATGACCTGTTTGTGGATGACCTTTCCATGTTGTACTGGCTTATAATAGGTT
>JALXFI010000330.1 GCA_027069035.1 bacterium | reverse complement strand
TTTCTCACCGTACCGGTTATGTACGCCTCAAAAGAAAAATCGCCTGCGGCCTTGCATTTAAAGCGTCTTGCCAATTTACCCAAAAACCTATCTCTGTTTTTGGGATGAGATAAAGGCGTGTTATCTTTTTATAGATATAATATAATAACACGTTATACGTTTAAAAACAAAAGAAAAAAATGGGACGTGTTTAAACCCCGAGAACAGATTTAGGTTTTTTGGTAAAAGCATTGTATAGACAATCGGCGTTGGATTTGTTAAATAGTTTTCAGTGAGCTGATATATTGTTGTTAAGTAGTGTTTGTATGAATTCCATCATAAACAAAAAGATAGATGCCATGCCTAAAAAACCGGGCGTCTATATCATGAAGGATGTAGGCGGCCTTCCTATATACATAGGGAAGGCAAGGGAGATAAGAAAAAGGCTTAAAAGCTATTTGAAAGGCGAAGGGGAGCGATATACAATAAAGTTTCTTTTGGGTAGGGTGGCAGATATAGAGTGCATAGTCACCGATACCGAAAAAGAGGCGCTTATACTTGAGGATACACTGATAAAAAGATTCAAACCAAGATATAATATAAACTTAAAGGACGATAAAACCTATGTAAGTCTCCGTATAAATATTAAGGATGAATTTCCAAGATTAATGGTTGTAAGAAGGGTGACAAGGGACGGCGCAAGGTATTTCGGCCCCTACTCGTCTGCTCATTCGGTAAGAGATGCCCTTAAGATGATACGCGAAGTCTTTCCTTTGAGGGTATGCAGTGAAGCGGAATTTTCAAGCAGGAAACGGCCGTGTATAGATTATGAGATGAACAGATGTGCGGCGCCGTGTGTGGGTTATATGGATAAGGGTGTATACAGGCGGATGGTGAAAAAGGTAATACTTTTGCTTGAGGGTAAAGATAAGTCTTTACTCAGGAGCTTGAAAAAGAAGATGGATGATGCTTCTAATACCCTTGCCTTTGAAGAGGCCGCTCGTATTAGGGACGGCATTGATGCGATCAGACTTACGATAGAAAAGCAGGTTGTTGCCCGTTATACGAATAGGGATCAGGATGTTATAGGCATATACGAAGGCGGCAAGGAGTTTTTCCTCGATACCCTCTTTATAAGGAACGGAAGACTTATTGGTGATGTAAATCACCGGTTCTACCATAAAGGCCTTCTTTGCACAGAGATGCTTTTGTCTTTTATAACTCAGTTTTACGGACGCGGCAGGTATGTGCCTGATGAGGTCATCATTCCTTTTAATATGGAAGATAAAGATGTGGTTCAGGAGTTGTTGAGCGACATTAAGGGAAGGCGTGTTAAGCTCATTGTGCCTCAAAGAGGCGACAGGTTAAGGCTGCTAAAGATGGCCGAGAAGAACGCCCTTGCATCTTATGTGATGAAAAAGGATTCCGGAAAGGACGTTGATGAAACCCTTGAGATTATTAAAACAAGATTCCGTTTAAGAAGATTTCCCATGCGTATAGAGGCGGTTGACATCTCTAATATCTCAGGAGACCTTGCCGTGGGGGCGCTTGTTTCATTCGAAAACGGCGAGCCGGATAAATCCGGTTACCGCCGTTACAGGATAAAGGGGGTTGCCGGGCCGGATGATTATAGAATGATGCATGAGGTCTTATGCAGACGGTTCAGGCGGATCAAAGAGAGCGGGATGTCTCCCGATATGCTGCTTATCGATGGCGGCAAGGGACAGTTGGCTGTTGCCCTTGATGTATCCTCAAAACTTGCCGTTTCCATCGATCTTGTCTCCATTGCAAAGGGCAAAGACGGTAAGCCGGATAGGTTCTATATCCCCGGGCGAAAAAACCCTGTACATATCTTAAAGAATTCTCTTCCATATTTTATGCTTCAAAAGATAAGGGACGAGGCACATCGTTTTGCAATCTCATATCATAAAGGGCTCAGGCGCAAACGCACTGTATCGTCGAAACTCGACAATATTCCCGGTGTGGGTAAAAAGAGAAAGAATGCACTTTTAACGCATTTTAAGGGCATTGAAGAGATAAAAACCGCATCACTTGATGATATATACGGTGTGCCGTTGATCGACAAAAAGACTGCGCTTGCCGTATATGAAATCTTTCATGGTGAAAGAAGCGCTGAGAAAACTTCTTCTTAAAAGACCTTTTTTTCTTCCGGCCGTTCCATATATTATTGGACTGTCTGTTGAGAAATATTTCCATTTCCGCATCTCCCTGTATTATTTTCTTCTTGCCGTTGTATCTTCTCTGATCCTTCTTTTAAGAAGAGACAAGGCAGCCGCTTCCGTTGTTTTGTTTTCCGTCTCTTTTGTCTTTCTCGGCCTCTGGCAGACGGACCGGTTTTTAGACCCGCAAATTCCGGCCGAAGACTTAAGCAGGATTGCCGACGGCAGAAAGGTGATACTCGAGGGGAAGATATACCGGTTCCCTGAAAGATCTCTTTCAGGCGAAAGACTTTATGTAAAGGTCGAAAGGGTTTTTAAAGACGGCCGGCCCGAAGTCGTAAGTGGAAAGATGCTTCTTACCATAGGCGATAATCCGGGAGATTATTCGTTTGGTGAAAGGGTAAGGTTCAGGGCAAAGATAAAAAGGCCAAGGAACTTTGGAAACCCGGGCGGTTTTGATTATGAAGGTTATCTCTATTCTCAGGGCATTTATGTAACAGGATTTGCTTCGGACAGCGGCTGGGTAACCCCTGTAAGATACATTAATACGGCTGACACAAGGGGATACGGAGGCCTTCGTTCCACCTTTTTTTCTTATATAGGCGCTTTAAGGAGTAAGGCAAATTCTTTTATTGAGAGGAACACGGAGGATGAAACGGTAAAAGGTATCCTCAAAGCGCTTGTTTTAGGAGATAAGGGGGAGGTTGCAAAAAAAACAAGAGATGTATTTATAAAAACAGGCACCGCTCACCTCCTTGCTATCTCAGGGCTCCATATAGGGATAATCGCATTTATCTCTTATATGATGATACTCGGACTTTTAAAGAGTTCTGAGTATCTCATGCTCTATCTCAATATAAAAAGGACCGCGACCTTTATGAGCATTATTCCCGTAACCCTCTATGCCTTTATGGCAGGCTTTTCCATACCCACCCAGAGGGCTCTTGTTTTTGTAATAGTATTTTTTGTTGCGATTGTGATAGACAGGGAAAGGGACAATTACAATATTCTGGCATTTGCCGCATTTGTGATACTCCTTTTTAAACCTTTATCCCTTTTTCAGCCGTCATTCCAGTTGTCGTTTGCAGCGGTTGCATCAATCCTCCTTTTTATTCCTATTCTGGAGACCGGCACAAGGGTTTTAGACACAGGTAGTGGGCGCTTTTTTTATCCCGTTTTCATGCGTTTTATCTTCTGGATTAAAAACATGTTTCTTGTTTCTTTGATAACACTTGCAGCTTTGGCCCCTCTGCTCCTCTACCATTTTCACAGATTCTCCTTTGCAGGACTCTTTACAAATATCTTTACGATTCCCATTATAGGTTTTATTGCATTGCCTCTTCTTCTGTCCTCTGTTTTTTTGTCATTTATCTCCTTGAGCCCTGCGCTGCCCATGCTTAAGCTTGCTTCTCTTGTTTTAGGCTGTATTTTCCGGTTTCTTTCTATACTTTCAAGACCTTCGTGGATGTCAATCTATCTTTCTACGCCTTCGCTTTTTAACATCGTGTTTTATTATCTCTGTCTTATATCTTTCTGTTTTTTTAAAACGAAATCAGGCAAAGGTTTCAGGGCGGCAAGCGTTTTCTCGCTGACCCTTGCGGTTTACCTTGTGCTTCCATTCTCGTTTTTATCTTCGCCATACAAAGATGCCTTAAGGGTTACGTTTATCAGCGTTGGGCAGGGAGATTCTGCGCTTGTTGAATTTCCTGGCAATAAAAATATGCTTATCGACGGAGGCGGGTCTTACAGCGATGAATTCGATGTCGGAGAGAGGATAATAGCCCCGGTGCTGTGGAAAAAACAGATAAGGCGTGTCGACTATGTAGTGCTTTCTCATCCGCAGGCAGATCATTTCAAAGGCCTTAAGTTTATTATAGACAATTTCAGTGTAAAACGGTTCTGGTGGAACGGCGACACAAGCGATTCCCCTGAATTTACCGAGCTTATGGAGGGGATGGAAAGAAACGGTGTGAAAAAAACAGTCGTCAACTCATCCATGCCGCCTGTGACAATAAACGGCGTAAGACTTAAGATACTTAATCCTCCGAAGAGGCCGGCGCTTGACACTAATAATAGATCGATGGTCTTAAGACTTAATTTTGGCAGGGTAAGCCTTCTTTTTACAGGTGATATAGAAAGGGAGGCCGAGCGGTATCTTATTGGCAGCGGGCTAGAGCTTTCATCCGATATACTCAAGGTGCCTCACCACGGCAGTTCTACGTCAAGCACACTTGCCTTTTTAAAAAAGATACGGCCTAAACTTGCCGTTCTTTCTGCAGGTTATATGAATGGTTTCGGCTTTCCGCATAAGGCTGTTGTAAAAAGATACAAAGCGCTTAATATCCCGCTTTTAAGGACAGACAGATGCGGCGCGATAAGCGTTGTTACCGATGGCAACGGTTTCCAGGTTGAGACATACAGACAGGCATGTATTGCCGGCCTCAGCCCCCACCATATCGGGATTCTGGATGAAAATTGACATTATATTAAGTAAGATGGTACATAATTCTACTAAATGACTATTGATTTTAATCCGAAAATTATGGAGGCCCCTTCTGTGTCTTTGCTGTACCACTTCGCATTTACCCTTAAAGGGGCATGGGGGCCTTAGTAGTTAAATCAATGACCGTTTTATATTATAATTTTGAAAGACAAAGATTTTAATTCCTAAAAGCAGCGGGTATTTTCATGACTGAATACGATAGTTCGTGGTGGTCGGAGAATGGTTTTGCGCCTGAGTATCTTACAGGAGCCGATATTTTCTATCTTGACCGTGCAAGGTTTTTAAATATACTCAAGTTTTTCTACAGATACTTCTTTAAAGGCAGGGATGATGTCAGGATCCTTGACCTTGGCTGCGGGGACGGGATACTTACGCACGAACTTCTTAAACTTGACGCTTCTGTTAAAGCCACGCTTATAGACGGCTCTGAGGATATGATAGCAAAGGCAGCGGAGAGGCTCTCGGAGTATAAAAATGTTTCGCTTGTCACATCAAGTTTTCAGGAAGTTTTAAATGGTAAAACCAGGCTAAAAGAGTATGACCTTGTCGTCTCGTCTCAGGCCATCCATCATCTTAAAACGGACGAAAAAACAGCTTTGTTTCGACTCATCTATTCCCGCCTGATTAAAGGAGGACGTTTTGTCAATATCGATGTTGTCCGTTCACCATTAAAGGATTTGGAGGGGTGGTATCTGTTTCTATGGAAGGAGTGGATACTTAAGAGACAGGCCGAGTCGGAGCCGGAAAAAGACTATACGCATGTAATAGATAAGTATAAAAGAAGCGGCCACTACGAGACCGTGGATACCCTTGACGCTCAGCTTGATGCGCTTAAAGATGCAGGTTTTAAGGATATTGACTGTTACTACAAACACGGGATATTTGTTATGTACGGCTGTGAAAAGTAAGGGGTTAGGTCTACACAGGCTGTCCGAGAATAGCTTTTTTGGCCAAAATGGAGTCGTTAAGTGCTTGATTTTATTAAGTTCAGTTTTTAAGTTTTTGCATTCTCGGACAACCTGTACACTTTACACACAATTTTTTACCTTCTTGACTTAATAAAAAAAGCAGTATATTATCCTCTTATTCTATGAAAACAAACGGCTTAAAACCTAAAAAGATAGTCTTCCCGGCCGCAGGGTTCGGCACGAGGTTTCTTCCAGCCACAAAGTCTGTACCCAAAGAGATGCTTCCGATTGTGGACAGGCCACTGATTCAAAACGGCGTGGATGAGGCCGTTGCATCGGGTCTTGATGAGATCATCATAGTTACGAGCAGGGGCAAATCTGCTATAGAGGATTATTTTGATGTCTCCGGCGAGCTGGAGGTTTTTCTGAGAGACAAGGGCAAGGATGATCTTTTAAGAGAGATGCAGGCCATCTCACGCCTTGGGGATTTTACGTATATAAGACAGAAAGATATCCTTGGGCTTGGACACGCCGTGCTTTGCGCCAAGAAGCTTGTCCATGATGAGCCCTTTGGGGTGCTCTTAAGCGACGATATCATCGATGCGTCGGTTCCTGTGATGAAACAGATGATAGATGTTTATGAAAGATATCCGTATTCTATACTGGCGGTTGAAAGGGTTCCTGAAAGCGAGGTTCACCGCTATGGTGTTATAAAGGGCGAGAAGATAGATGATGGACTTTACAGCGTCAGTGAACTTGTAGAAAAGCCTGCCAGGAAAGATGCACCATCAAACCTTGCCATCATAGGCAGGTATATACTAAACCCCGGAATATTCGATTCTCTAAGCGCAACTCACTTAGGGAGAGGCGGAGAGCTGCAGTTAACCGACGGCATTGCTAACCTGCTTAAAAAAGAGCCTGTCTATGCCTTTGAATTTGAAGGAGACAGATACGATGCAGGCGACAAGATTGGTTTTTTAAAGGCAAATATTGTTTTTGCCCTTAAAAATAGGTATATTAAAGATGATTTTAAGGATTTTATCGGAAATCTAAAGGTCTAAATCATGAAAACACCTCATATTGGTATAGAAAATGATATCAGGGCGATAGAAGATGAGATATACGAGGCCATAAAATTCATTCTCTCAAAACGGGAAGGGGAAATCTTTCCTAATAGAAGTGAACAGCTTCCGCCTATAGACATATATGTTTGTGATGATATGATAAGGGTTGAGGTTGAATTGCCAGGCATAGAGAAAGAGGATGTGGAGATAAGCTACGTTAATCCGTTTTTATCCATAAAGGCACGCAAAAGGGACCCTCTAAAAAATGCAAAGGTCAAGTATCATTGTATGGAGAGTGTTTTTGGCAAGCTTCAGCGTGTTGTTGAACTTCCGTGTGCCATTAATATCAAGAATGCCAGGGCATCATTCACGGATGGCGTTTTATCGATTGAATTGCCAAAGGTCTATGAACGTAGAGAGTTTAAAAAATTAATAACAGTGGAATAAGCATAGGAGGTTATAGGTGAGTGAAGAAATGGATATAGAAAATGAGCAGCATTTGCTAATACCGGAATCATTGTCTGTTTTGAGTATAAGGGATGTCGTGGTTTTCCCATTTATGATAGTGCCTCTGTTTGTTGGAAGGGAAAAATCAATCAATGCCGTTGACATAGCCCTTCGCAAGGACAGGCTCATCTTTCTTTCTACTCAAAAAGACCTTACAAACGAAGACCCGCAGCCTGGGGATATACATACCTTTGGCACTATTGGTATGATTATGAGGATGTTAAAACTTCCTGACGGCAGGATAAAGATACTTGTCCAGGGACTTGCAAGGGCGAAGATTAAAGAATTTATCCTTGATGCACCGTCATTTGAAGCATATATCGAAAAGGTTGAGGAGCCTGAAACGACGGAGGTTTCTCTTGAGACGGAGGCCTTGATGAGAAATGTGAGAGAACAGTTGGAAAGCCTCTCGGGCCTTGGCAGAGTCATATCTCCTGAGATTATGATGGTGATAGGGAATATTCAGGACCCCGGAAAACTGTCTGACCTTGTCGCCTCGAACCTGGCGCTTAAGATAGAAGATGCCCAGAATATACTTGAAACCGTAGACCCGATCCTTCGTTTGGAGACCGTAAATGAGTATTTGTCTAAAGAGGTTCAATTAACAACGATGCAGGCAAGGATACAATCTCAGGCAAAGGAAGAGATGGAAAAGAGCCAGAGGGAGTATTTCCTGAGGGAACAGATGAGGGCAATAAAGACTGAATTGGGTGACATGGATGAGGGGGGAGACGATATAGAAGAAGAACGGGAGATGATAAAGAAAGCAAAGATGCCTAAAGAGGCTGAAAAAGAGGCATATAAACAACTTGACCGTCTTGAAATGATGCATCCGGACAGCGCTGAAGCCGCTATGATAAGGACATATCTTGATTGGCTTATTGGACTCCCATGGAGCAAAAGCACAAAGGACAATCTTGACATAAAGGATGCCAGAAAGGTTCTAAATGATGACCATTATGACCTTGATAAGGTAAAGGACAGGATACTTGAATATCTTGCCGTAAGGAAACTGAAAAAGAAGATGAAAGGGCCGATACTTTGTTTTGTAGGCCCTCCCGGTGTGGGAAAGACATCCCTTGGAAAATCGATAGCGCGGGCGATAGGAAGAAAATTTGTGAGAATCTCACTCGGAGGTGTAAGGGACGAGGCAGAGATCAGAGGACACAGAAGAACGTATGTCGGGGCTCTGCCCGGCAGAATAATACAGGGAATAAAGCAGGCGGGCTCCAACAATCCTGTTTTTATGATGGATGAGATTGACAAGATAGGCGCCGATTTCAGGGGAGACCCTTCTTCAGCGCTTCTCGAGGTACTTGACCCTGAGCAGAACAATGCCTTTAGCGACCATTATCTGAACCTTTCGTTTGATCTTTCAAATGTTATGTTTATAACTACGGCCAACCTGCTCGACCCGATACCTTCTCCCTTAAAGGACAGAATGGAGGTTATTGATATAGCGGGATATACCGAAGAAGAAAAGCTTAAGATAGCAAGAGAATATATTATTCCGCGCCAGCTTGACGAGCATGGTATAACTGAAAATGAATTAAGTTTGACCGATAAGGCTTTAAGAAAGATTATTTCACAGCATACAAGAGAGGCGGGACTTAGGGACCTTGAAAGACAGATTGCCACCATATGCAGGAAGGTTGCAAGGGGAGTTGCAGAGGGAAAAAAAGAGTCTACATTGGTTTCCATACGCAATGTTCATGAGTACCTTGGTGCGCCAAAGTATTTGCCGGAGATGGAACATGAAGATGATGAGGTGGGGGTTTCCACTGGTCTTGCATGGACACCTGTCGGAGGTGAAATTCTCTATATAGAAGCAACTATTGTGAAGGGAAAAGGCAGGCTTACCCTTACAGGCCAACTGGGGGATGTAATGAAGGAGTCTGCGCATGCTGCTCTTAGCTATGCGCGGTCAAGGGCGAAGGAACTTGGACTGGAGGAAAATTTCTATGAAGATAAAGATATACACATCCATGTCCCGGCGGGTGCAATCCCTAAAGATGGACCTTCGGCGGGCGTGACCATCGCCACTGCAATGATATCTGCACTTACAAAGGTTCCGGTATACAGGGATGTGGCTATGACTGGAGAGATAACCCTTAGAGGCAGGGTTCTCCCAATAGGGGGGCTTAAGGAGAAGGCGCTTGCCGCATTGAGAGCCAATATGCGCACGGTGATTATTCCTGACAGGAACATGAAGGACATGGAGGATATACCCAAAAATGTGATGAAAAAGGTCGATTTTATTCCGGTAAAGCATATGGATGAGATACTCAAGATCGCATTGAGTAACTTCAGTCCTAAGAGAGTACAAAAAGGTATTGGCTCTAATGTAAAGAGAAAGAGGAGAGCGGCTGTTAAGATAAAAAAAGAGGATAGAAAGATTCACCGCCCTTTTTAAATCCTCTTCAAGCCTGATGTGCGGATAGTAGCTTAAGATGTTGACAAATTAAGGTGTAAGATGCGAATTACTCGACCCTCACATAAAATCCAAATCCCGCGATAGCGGGATTTGAAATTGGCAATACATCTTTAACTGCTGTGTTCTCGGCGATTTTCTTTCTCACCGTACCGGTTATGTACGCCTCAAAAGAAAAATCGCCTGCGGCCTTGCATTTAAAGCGTCTTGCCAATTTACCCAAAAACCTATCTCTGTTTTTGGGTTAAAGGTTATATATCCGATAGTGTCTTGTGAGAAGAGAATAGGGTAATGAGACTTAGTTGGTTGGGTGAATTTGATTTTATAAATGAAATTTCCGGAGAGTTTGCGTATAGTCTTTCTGATATAGTTAAGGGTATAGGAGACGATGCAGGTGTAACTGCGATCGATGAAAAAAGATGCCTTCTTACCACAACGGATGTTCTTGTTGAAGATGTCCACTTTTCCCTAAATTTTACGCCTGCCTTTGTTCTTGGAAGAAAATGTGTTTCCGTATCATTAAGCGACATTGCCGCTATGGGGGGAACCCCGAAATACCTGCTCCTTTCCCTGAGCATACCGGAGAGGGAGGGCATGGAACTTGAGTTTTTTAAGAATTTTTATAAAGGGGTAAAAGAGGTTAGTGAGGTTTATGGTGTCAGCCTCATAGGTGGCAATACATCGTCGTCCCCGTGCAGTTTGATTATCAACTCTACTATGATAGGAGATGTATTGAGGGATGAGGTTGTTTACAGAACAGGGGCAAGGGTTGGGGACAGGATTTTTGTCACAGGCACTCTTGGCGATTCAGCCCTTGGGCTTAAGATGTGGAAGACGAAAGATTCCGCTCCAGTAACAGACCCTTTTTTAAAAGATGCGATGCTTCTTCATATCGATCCTGTTGCCCGCGTAAAAGAAGGCCGTATGATAGCTGAAACGGGCCTTGCTACAGCGATGATAGATATAAGTGACGGCCTTGCTGCAGATATAGGCCATATTATGGAATCCTCAAAGGTTGGCGCGCGTATTTATATCCCGCAGTGTCCGCTCTCTACGGCGCTTAAGAGGTATTTGCAGGAAGATAGTGAAAACACGGAGATATTTCTCTCAGGCGGCGAGGATTATGAACTGCTCTTTACGGTAAACCCTTCAAAGGTTCAGGATGTAAAGAGGATTGCCGATAAATCAGGGAGCCTTTTTACTGAGATCGGAGAGATAACAGACTATAAAGAAGGGGTTGTTTTTGTTGATGAAAACGGAAAGTCTGTAAATGTCGAAACTAAAGGCTTTGACCACTTTGAGAGTGCGGGCAAAGGTTAAGGAGGCTTGAGTGAGGCTTGAAATAGGTTATAAGTTTATGATCGGTTTTATCATAGTGATCGCATCGGTTATATTGACTCCGTATGTTATCGACTACCTTAATCTGGACCTTGCAGAATGGCTTAGAGAACCTTTTCCAATACTTGTAGCCTTGACCATCGGGCTTATCACCGGGTCGGTAATATCAAGAGGGCTTACCAAGGGGTTCCGCAGGCTGGTCGAACTTGCCAATCATATAGGAGCAGGAGACCTTACAAAGGAAGTGGAACTTGACAGGGGCAGGTTTTTTCAAGATGAGACAAATGACCTTGCGCGTTCGCTGGAACAGATGCTTGAGAACCTTAAAGGTCTCGTAGACCATATAAAAATGACATCATCAAGCATCAATGACACATCGCATCATATGGCGCCTCTTTTTTCCAAAACACAGAAGACCTTTGAAAAAGTAAGCGAATCGATGAAATCGATAGACCGCGGCGCAAAGAAACAGGGCAGCCATGTGGAAAGGGTTAGAACCATAATAAAGGATATTGACAAGATATCCAACGCGGTAGCTAAGTATGCTGTAGATGCAGCCAAACTTACCGCCGAAAGCAATCAGGCGGTAAACGACGCATCCGTGCGGGCAAATACGGCGATAGAGAAGTTTGAGAAGGTCTTCTACCAGATGGAACGGGCTAAAGATGCTATACAGGAATTGGGCAACAGGGTTGACTCTATCCCTAAGATACTTGATTTCATGAATCATATATCAAGGCAGACCGACCTTCTTGCGCTCAATGCATCGGTTGAGGCGTCAAAGGCCGGTGAGTACGGAGAGGGTTTTGCCTCTGTTGCGGAAGAGGTCAGGCGTTTTGCAGACTCTACCGGCAGGTCTTCTCAGGAAATGTCCCAGATAATCGAAGATTTTAGAAAAAACACTCAGGAGGTCTTGACCGTTTTTATGGAAGGCGCATCCTTTGTAAGGGAAGGAAGACAGGAGATACGCAGGATACAAAAGTCATTGGCTGATATACTTAAGGGTTTTGTTCAGGTGGATAAAAGGGTTAGAGAGATACTGGCGCTTTCACAGAAGCAGAAGGACGGGGTTGATATGACCGTTTCCGCCGTTCAGGAGGTTTCCCATATTGCCGGAGAGAATCTTGGTTTTGCCGATCAGGTCGAGAAGCTGATAGGCCAATACCGTATGGGCATAGAGGAGTTTGCGGCTTCATTTGACAACCTGCATGAGATGGCTCAGGAACTGGAACTTTTTGTTATGAAGTTCAGGACGGAAGGAGATAGCCTTAATGTTTCCGATGATTTGGAGGACTACAGCCATATGCCTGCCCCGTCTGACAATAGACTTGAAGGCATCAGATTAAAATAATCCTTCCATGGGTGGTGTTTGTTAAATTGAACGGAAAAGAAAACCTTCTTGTGTTTTTAATAAATAAACAGGGTTTTTCTGTTAAAACCTGTTTTTTGGAAAAGATTATTGGGGATAAAGATATCTTTCGTTTATCACTCCTGCCGTCATCCCTTTCAGGTATTATATCTTATAAGAGAACCGTCATCCCTGTTATAGACCCCTCCTTTTTTACGGAAAACCACGTGCTTTCAGGTGGCGACAATTTTCTTATCTTAAAGGCATCAAATATCCTTTTTGCCCTTCAGGTTGACAGGATTATTGCTGTTACGGAAGAGAGATCGGTCAAATTCATAAAAGATAATTCAAAAACGTCTCCGACAGGCCGTTTTATTGAAAGAAGGTTTTTAATAAAGAGATTTATCTTTAACCTTCTTGAACTTGAATCCCTTACGAAAACCCTGCTGTCAAACATTGATTCACAGATTGTACGGTAGCCGATTATGGATCTTTCCCAATACAAAGACCTTTTTTTAAAGGAAGGAAGAGACATTATAGAAAAGGCGTCCAAGGCCGTTATGGATATGGAGGACAATCCTGAAGACGGAGATTGCGTAAATGAACTTTTCCGTTGTTTTCATTCTATAAAGGGGATGGCAGCGTCGATGGGGTATGAAGACATAAGCAAGTACAGCCATGTGCTTGAGGATGTGCTCGATGAGATGAAGGATGGAAAGATTGGTTTTAACAAAGATGTCTCAGCGGTGTTAAGCGAGGGTACGGACAGTCTTGGGGATATGTTCGATGCTGTTGAAGAGGATAGAAGTTTTGAAGTCGATATCAATCAGTTAAATGAAAGGATAGGCGGCCTTAAAAAGAGCGGCAGGAAGGCTGAAAAAGTTAGTGAACGCAAGGCAGGAAGAGCTGAGGAATGGGAGATAAAGGGTTCTAATACCCCGCAGGACGGTGAGAAGAGGGAGCTGAAGGTGCCTGCGATGCTTAAGGTTGAATCAAAGGTCATTGATCAACTTATAGGCCTTCTTGGAGAACTTATTACAT
>JALXFI010000329.1 GCA_027069035.1 bacterium | reverse complement strand
ATGCCTTAGAGGAAAAGGAGTTGCGCATAAATGTTCTATTCAAACAGACTCCTTACCTTGTCAAAAAAACCCATGCTGATGGGATGATTATCTTCCTTGCTTATCTTATCAAATTCTTTAAGCAATTTTCTTTGTTGTGAGGTCAACCTTGTAGGGGTTTCGACCTTTATTATTACATTCTCATCCCCTCGGCCATATCCGTGAAGGTTTGGAATGCCCTTGCCCTTTAGTCTGAATACCCTTCCGTTTTGAGTCCCGGCCGGGACCTTCACCTTCACCTTCCCTTCCAAAGTGGGAACCTCAATTTCAGTGCCAAGGGCTGCGCTTGGGAAACTTATCGGAACTTCACATACAATATCATTGTTCTCTCTTTTAAATACAGGATGAGGTGTAACATTGATATCCACATAAAGGTCTCCGGGCGGACCTCCATACATACCATATTCACCTTCTCCGTTTAACTTAAGCCTAACGCCTGTATCCACACCCGGAGGGATTTTAACCTTTATCCTTTTTGTCTTCTTTACCCTACCCGTCCCCTTACATTTACTGCAAGGTTGATTGATTATACTGCCTTCGCCTCTGCAATGTGAGCAGGTTCTTGAGACACTGAAAAAACCCTGTTGAAATCTTATCTGCCCCCTTCCGCCGCAAGTGGGGCAGGTTGCCTGAGATGACCCCGGCGCCGCTCCGGAACCTTTGCAGTTGGCACACATATCCGTTTTGGGTATCTCTATGTCTTTTTCAACACCAAAAGAGGCCTCTTCAAAGGTTACATTTAAGTTATACCTTAGGTCTGCCCCCCTCTGCCCCCTGCTTCTTCTTTTAGCACCAAAAAAATCCCCTAAAACATCACCAAAGATATCCTGAAAATCCGTTGAGAAACCAAGATCTGAAATATCACCGAACCCGTTGAAACCTCTATCGCCTACAGTGCCGAATCTGTCATAAACAGACCTTTTCTCAGGATCTCTTAATACTTCATATGCCTCGTTGATCTCTTTAAAATGTTCTTCGGCCTCTTTTTTCCCCGGATTTTTATCGGGATGATATTTATGCGCAAGCTTTCTGTATGCCTTTTTGATTTCATCCTGACTTGAATTTCTGTCAATATTTAATATCTCGTAATAATCCTTTTTAGACATGGTCATCCAATAAAAAAACTTCCGTTCGGAAGTGTACAAGAAAATTCTTTAACGTAAGTGAAAAACGCAGGCCTTAAACGAGCCTAAAAACCTAAATCTGTTTTTGGGCGAGTTTAATCCTTAATCTCTTTATTTTGCCGGTTTTTTTTGCCCTGATACCGAAACCAATGCCGGCCGTAAAAGCCTGTCTTTAAAGAAGTAGGCCTTCTGTATCTCATTTACTACAACTCCTTCGTCATGTTCTTGGCTTTCCTCTATTGCTATGGCTTCATGTTTATTTGGATCAAACCTTTCTCCAAGGGCGGATACCTGTTCAAGCCCAAATTTATTAAGCGTTTTAAGTAACTGCTGCAAGGTCAGATTTACGCCGTCTCTTAAATCCTTTACGTTTTCCGTATCGCCTTTTCTGTCCAATGCCCTTTCAAGGTTGTCAATGACAGAGAGAAGTTCCTTTACCAACTCTTCATTGGAAAATCTTACAAGGTCTTTTTTTTCTTTCTCAAGCCTCTTCTTGAAGTTTTCAAATTCCGCACAGGCACGGAGAAATTTATCATAATTAGCTTGAGCCTCAGTAGTTTTATCTTTAAGCTTCTCTTCAAGCTCCTTTATCTTTTGCTCCTTTGATGACGACCTTCTTGTTGGTCTCTTCTCTTCTTTGGCATGTCTGCCTGTATCCATGACTTTTTCTTTTTCCCTATCCTTCATGTCTACCTCCACAGATCAAAAGCAGCCCTTTATTGAAGCACATTACTTACAAGGCCTGCCGTATATTCAACAAGTGGTATGACCTTTGCGTAATCCATACGCGTAGGCCCGATCACTCCAAGGGTCCCTGAAGGTTCTCCATAAAAGGCATACGGCATTGTTATAAGAGTGCATCCACTTACAGCAGTCTCCTCGTTTTCAGAACCTATTAGCACCTGTAACCCACGAGAGTCCATACACTGGTCAAGTATATTTATCAAAACATGTTTCTCCTCAAAAGTCTTCAAGAGACGCTTCATGGTCTTAAAATCCTTAAACTCAGGTTGGTTCAGTATATTAGCTCTTCCCCCGATATATATATCCTCTTTAACCTCTGCTTCCATAACGGCGGTCTTACCTATCTCAAGAGCCCTTTTAAGAAGCCTGTCAAAAAGATTTTTTTCCTTCTTCATCTCCCCTAATATCTTGATTTTCAGGCGGTTTAATGTTAGGCCGGATGCTATTGTATTTAAAAAATTGGACATTCTGTCTATGTCGCTCTGTTTTATCTTATCTTTAATGTTTACTATCCTGTTGTACACAACCCCGGAGCCCGATACAATAATAACCATTATGCATCCTTCTTTTACAAGCACAAGCTCCAGTTTTTTAATCTTGGTATTGGCAAGCTTCGGAGACAGGACTATTCCCATATTCTCGGAAAAAAGCGACAGAATACGGGATGTATCCATCATTATCTCATTTATATCGAACCTGTTTAGTGTATATAGGTCTTTTATCCTTTCCTGTTCTTTTTTGTTCAATTGTCTATGTTCAAGTAAAGTATCTACATAAAATCGAAAACCCTTATCTGTAGGCGCCCTGCCCGCCGAGGTATGTGGCTGTGTAAGATAACCCATCTCTTCTAACTCTGCCATGATGTTTCTTACCGTTGCAGGGCTTAAACCTATATTGTGAGACCGGCTTATTGTATTTGAACTTACCGGCAATGCCGTATTGATATAATCTTTGATAACGGCACAGAGGATATTTTTTTTTCTCTCCGAAAAACCTTCAGACATAAGCATACCCCATCATGATACACTGTATTAAAAAAATCGGAAAGTGATACACCTCTTCAGACAATCCTTTTATAAAAGCCCTATTTTAATATCATAAAATATCAGAGTTTTTAAAAATTTGTCAAGAGAGCAAAAAAGGGGACAGATTTATTTTTTGTTTTTCTTTGGCCGTCCCTGTCCACGAAATTCAATACGTCTACCAATCTTTTCGGAAACTTCTTCTGCAAACCGATTACTTCCAGTTAATTGTCCCCTCTGAACTGCCTTACGAATCAACTCCCATTCACCTACCGGAATTGACCCCTTCACCCAATCCCTATACCTCTCTTCACATTCCTTTCCCGTTTCACCTAACCTCTTGTAACATGGGTCTAAATCCAACCAATTAAGTTTTTCTTTACCTACCTTATATCTGTAGCTCGACCATTTATATTCCTCAGGCACCTCTACTATCCCAGCCCTCACAGGATTAAGTTCCACATAGCGACAACATACCAATAAGTATTCGTCCCTATTGATGGGACTGGATCTATATCGACCTTCCCATAATGTCCCTCGTCGTCCCTCCAATTTATTCACATGTCTCGTTTGACGTCCAGAGATACGTTTCATTAATAATGCTAAATTCTTTACATTTCCCCCAGGATCTACTATCAGGTGAATATGGTTGGTCATAAGGCAAAAGGCATAAATCTTACATCCTAACTCCTTCTTCCACTCCTTTAGGTTCCCAAGGTAATAAAGGTAGTCTTCGTCATTCGCAAAGACTACCTGTCTATTGTGTCCTCTTTGAACAATATGATGTGGATAACCGGGCAAAACTACCCTTGACGTTCTTGGCATGAAATCATTTTACTTAAATGCACCTTTATGTCAATAAATAAATCTGTCCCCTTTTTTAGCCGCATTCGGTCGGGTCGCCTTTGATCTTGTCTATCGTGTGTTCTATTGCGGGAAGGACAACCGAGAGGTTTTCTCTGACTGCTCTTGGGCTTCCGGGAAGGTTTATAATGAGGGTTTTGCCGCGTATTCCGGCCATAGCCCTTGATATCATGGCATGCGGTGTCTTTTTAAGGCTCTCGGCGCGCATTGCCTCTGCCATGCCGGGCAGCTCTGTTTCTATCACAGCCTTTGTGGCTTGAGGGGTTACATCGCGGGGAGAAACGCCCGTGCCGCCTGTGGTAAGAATAAGGTCAACACCTTTGTCATCGGCATAAACTTTAATTTTATCCTCTATCTCATCCCTCTCGTCCGGGATTACCTCATAGGCTGCAACCTCGGCGGTAAGGCTCTTAATAAGCCTCTCAATCTCCCTGCCGCTCAAATCCTCTCTCTCCCCTCTTGAACCCTTATCACTTATTGTTATGATTCCGACCTTGATCATAAAAACCTCTACCCAAAAACCTGAATATGTTTAATGGTTATTGAGTTAACTCCGAAAGTTCTTCCAGACCCCTTCTGTTTCTGAGCGAAACTCACCGAGAGCATTGGGGATACCCAACCGGGCAAGCAGGAGTGGGACTTTATGTCCCTATTCTCCAGTCAGGGGA
>JALXFI010000328.1 GCA_027069035.1 bacterium | reverse complement strand
CAAAGGTCCGCCAGTTTTATGGAGTACTTCTTGAAAAGGCACGTGGTGGAGAGTCTATACATGGAGGTTTAACTCTGGGCAAACTTCAAGATATTGAAGCGGAACTTGAGGATTTCGCATCCCGGCTTGATAGAGTTATTAATCTTCCTTATGAACCATTAATAGATGATGGTGTGCGTGTAAACATTGCACCACTGCAAAAGTTCAGACTTCTGAAATATCCAGTGCTTTCTGGCAAAGATGTTGACCGCGCCATCGCCGACCGCAATCGCTGGCGAGAGGATGATAGAGAACAAATGTATAGGTGGGAATTAAACTATGGCGAGGCATAAACGAGCTTCAAGAGCGGATATACCGATACGGAAATGTCTACACTCAAATAATCCATTGTCTGAAGAGTGTCTCAAAATTATAGCATCTATATCTCGGGAATCGCAAGTGCTTGATTTTAAAGGACAATTTGACATTAGCAGCAATAGAGACTGGATTGAACTGACGAAAGATATCGTTGCAATGGCAAATTCTGGAGGAGGATATATTATTTTTGGGAAGGACAGTCAGGGAAATCCTACAGGATATAATCTTGATGAATTAATTCAAATGGATCAAGCAGAATTAGTTGATAAAATTGCACGCTATGTAGACTCGGATATTGGTAGCATCGCTATCACATCATTCAAAGAAGGTTCCTACACATATGTCATTCTTCACATTCCAGCGGTCCAAACTCCTTTAGTTATTAGACGCCCCGGAGCATATAAAGACACAAAAAATCCTAGCAAACAGAAGTGGGTTTTTAGACCGGGAATGCTCTTTTTCAGACACGGTTCTAAAAGCGAACCTGCAACCCAATCTGACATCGACAGGTTTTTTAGCTCCTATTTAAAGGAAATGCGTTCTCATCTTATCAAAGGTATGAGAAAGGTTGTAGAGACCCCCTTGTCGCATAAATTGGTTGCGCTTCCCAAAAACGTCTATCTTACTCGAGATGATAGTGGTACACCGGTGTATATTTCAGGTCAAGATAATGCGATTCCGGTTAAAGGTTTAATAGATGATTCTCCATACTCATCCGAGGAAGAGGAAGTGCTTGGTATTGTAAAAGCTATGAAAACTGATTCAGAGGCTTATGCCTCGGAGGCGCAATTATGGAGAATGTATGCAAAAAGGAGATATCTACGGCGAATAACTGAAGAAGGCTATGTAACTTTATTAGTGTCCTCTCTTCATCGATATACTCCACCCTGTTATTGGGCGAGCAAGTTGCGTAATAGTGCACTTTCCAATGTACTTTCTAAAATAATTGAACAAGATTCTTATCCATCTGTGCATGCAGCTGTATGGGTTATTTTTTGCTGGAAATCTTCAGAAGCAAAACAATTATTGGAACATGTAAAACAAAACTCTAAATATCCGAGTGTGAAAAATGCAGCGAAGAAAGCCTTGAAAGGAATGGAAAAGAAAAACCATGTTTGGCATCGATGGGCTCCAAGAAAACTAACTATTGGC
>JALXFI010000327.1 GCA_027069035.1 bacterium | reverse complement strand
CTTTATAAGCCTTTCAAGGCTGTCATTGTTAAAAAACCTCTTTAAAAATTTAAACAATTTCAAGCACCTCATCTTTTGAGGATATTTTCAGCATCTCTCTTATACAATCTATCACTTTGCCTGGTCTTATCTCTTTCATACATTCCATATTTCTTTCACACACCTTCAACTCACAGGGCACACAAGGGATATTCTTTTGTATGACGGCGTATGGTTTTATGAGTGGACCGGTAATAAGAGGGTTGTCTGGTCCAAAGAGTGCGACGGTCGGCACACCCAACGACAGAGCGATGTGCATAGGCCCGCTATCGGTTGATATAAAAACCCTGCACTCGTTTATTAATGATGCAGATTCCCTTATAGTAAGTTTTCCTGCAAGGTTTACAACTCCTTTTACAGCCTGAGATATCTCATCTCCGTAATTTATCTCTTTTTTGCCGCCAAAGATAATTACCCTGCAAGAGAACTCTTTTATTGCCTCTTTGCAGAATTCAATAACATTTTCAACAGGCCACCACTTATTAACCTTGCTCCCAAAGGGATGTACGCCAATAAGCGTTTTATCAGAAAATCCTGCCTTCTTAATAAAACCTTTTGCCCATGCCTTCTCATCGTTTGAAAGAAAAAGCTCCATCCTTCTGTCAGAGGATACAATACCGATTTCCTTCAAATTATTAAGTCTTGTGTCTATAATATGCTGAGGCAACCCCTTTGTCTTAACAGGGATGGTATGAAGGAATGCAAGCCTGCTCTCTGCCCAGCCCATTCTGTGCCTTGCGCCTGACAGGTATGCAAGTGGTGCGGCATCGGGGTCGTTTGCATGGAGTATCACAACAAGATCGAACCTGCGCCTTCTTACCCTGTACAAAAGGCACGGCAACCTTAAAAAATAAGATAAATCCACCTTGCCCGGATGGGCTATGATCTCATCAACGTTTGGATTATTTTTGATAACAAGTCTTGCAGCGGGACTTGCAAGAATAGAAATGTTTGCATCTGGGAAACCTTTTCTTACAGCCCTTATGGCAGGTGTTGAAAGTAGGGTGTCGCCTATTGCCGTAGTATTTACAATAAGAACGTTCTTTACTTCCTTGGCATCAAAGGGAGTATCCTCTTGTTTATCAAAAAAAAGTGCGGCCTTAAAAGAAATCTCCAAGATCTTTAATAACATCTTATTCGGCATGATTATTCTCAGCAAGATGATAAAACAATAAAAGATTCACAGATTCTCCATTCCCTCCCACACATGAAACACTTTACCCTTTGCAAACCTTCTAACATCTTATGAAATCTTCCAACGAATAAACCAATTTCTTAGCCCTGTGTCTGTAGGTATGTTCCCTTACAACCCTTGCATATGCCGCCTCGGCAATTCTTCTCCTTTCTTCATGTCTTGGCAGGTAAAAGAGTATCTTTTCAACACACTCGTCCAATCCTTTATATGTTACAGCCTCTTTAGCTAAAACAAAATCGTCTTTTACGTGCGTTCTTTCTTCCATTAAAAGAAAACCTCCACAATAAGGTATCCCGTAACATCTTTCAGTAAGTCCCCAGCTCTGTACACCTTTAGAATCGGATGCCGAGATGCAACTTAAGTTTATCCTGCTTTTTTGAATAATATCTATCTGTTCCGTAACCGACATACTATCGGTGTCTAAGAACAAAAAACTTATATCCTTTTTACTTAAGCGATCTTTGAGATCTCTTAAAAAAGAAACCCTCGTTTTGTGTTCAGGATAGTTTTTTGAGTCTATATTTCCTAAAAATGAGACGTCCCATTTATAAAATTCTTCTGCTCTAAGCTCATTGAGTGTCATATTTTTTAAATTATATTGCGCGCTATTGACCGCATTTGGCAGATAAACAACCTTTGTTTTTGTTATTCCCTCAGTATCCTGAAGTGAATGAGTAGCATATAGATCAAAAAGCCCTGATCTTAAAAATAAATCCACCTGCCATTTGCTTATCCCCATATTCCATGGAGAGTCAACATTCCATGTAACAACAGGGAGATTATGCTTTTTTAACTCATGGGCAAGTTTTAAAAAGCGTATTTTATTTTTAAATATTGATTTAAATCCAAATACTGCTGCGCTTACACCTTCCTTAAGTATCTCTCTTATATCCCAAATCTCTTCTACTACAACATGACCTTCGTCTATAAGACCTTCTTTTAGTTTAACAAGATGCCTGCTAAAATTAATCAGCGCTTTCATCACGGTTCTTTACTGTATGAAAACATAAAACCGGTTAACATCATAAACGCAAGGCCGTGTTCATGATGTAAGGTTGTGTCAAGAATCCCGGCAATAAAGATCACCAAAAACGCCCCTATTGCGCTATATTTAACAAATACTCCTGAATCTTTCGGAGAAAACCGAATACAGAACCGTACAAAACCGGCCATCATAAAAACAAGGGCAATAAAGCCAAGTATGCCCAATTGTGAGAGGGTCTGAAAATAAAGACTATGGGCATCAAAAACAGTCTCCTCAGGACCCGAGTAAATAAAGTGATTCGGACCTATGCCAAGAAGAGGACTCTGATAAAAGAGTTGAACCGCCCTATGCCAAATATTATGCCGGCCAACGGTCAATGAATGGGTAAGAAATATCTTTTGATTCATGGGCTGATAAAAGATTATCATTAAAACAAGAATAACGGCGGACACTGCTCCCATCAGATAAGCCCTAATGTTTTTAAATTTATATATAACGATCGTAATAAAAAAAGCCAAACTAATGAATGTTGATCTCATTGTGGTTTTTACAACCGAAATCATAAGAATTGATAATGATAAAACATAAAAAGCAATGCTTGCTGCGGTAAAATGCCTGAATGCCAATATTGCACTGATCACTGCTGTCGCTGCTATCCCAAAATACATTGCCGTATAATTTGCATTTCCAAGAATGTGTGTTTCAAGTATCCTGTCTGAAACAGTTGACCGATAAAGCGCAAATAAAGCTGCTATGACCGAGGAGTATATGAAACATTTTATAATGATCAGAATATCCTCTTCATTACTCATACTCCTTGCCACGAAGAATACAAGCCCCATGCGTATGATATCTTTGGAGCCATATAAACCCTTTAAAATATCGTCTGACAATAATGCGCTGAGCAGCGCCGTTAATATGTAGAGATATATGCCAAGATTAAACATTGAAGGCTCTGGCCATCCTCCATATTTTAATTTATTACGGAAAAAACCTACTATGGCTAATATAACCCCAACATTTTTCAAATCGTCCGATATAGGCAACGAGAGCGATATAATCAATAATCCGATAAAATCCAATCTGTTTTTAATGGGTGTAAATTGCACTCTAATATCCAATTCCTTTAAACCTTTTTTGATGACTTTGTCAAAAGTTCATCCGATTTGAACAGTTGCATTAATTTACTTTTTTTAAACTATTAACTAAAACGGATTGCAATTCCGAAACTTCTATTTCATCTAAACACTTGCTCCGCTTACTGCCGCCGCACCCATCTTTTCCGCATGGAACACAGTCCCAGTCTTTCTGAATAACCGTGTGTATCCCGGAATTCCTGATACCATTTTTACTTTTATATAAAGAGGACTGTCCTGATTCTACGATTTTGCCCTGCTCAGTCCGTAAATCAGGGACAGCCCCCTTTAACATTGGACTTTGAACTTTAAACTTTAAACTTTTATTATCCCACGGTCCCCAGTCGTATGCGCCTGTGGGACCGAAAAGGGCAACAACAGGGGTTCCGACTGCGGCGGCGATATGCATTGGAGCAGAGTCAACGCCAAAGAAGAGATACGCTTTCTTACTTATCACAGCCAGATGTTTAAGAGTTGTATTTCCACAAAGATCGGTTAAAAGCGATGAGTTGTGAGTTGTAAGTTGTGAGAGCAAAGACGAAATCCTTTTTGCCCTCTCCATCTCCTTTTTTTCAGGGGAGGAAGTCAACACCACCTTTGTGCCTCTATCTATCAACCATCCTATAATCTCTGCCATATATTCGTCCTTCCAGCATTTGAATAGCCAGCGAGATGTTGGATGGATGTGGATAAAGGGTTCGCCCTGTCTAATACCTTTGCTCAAAAGCAGGTCTTTCACAAACCTCTTATCTTCTTCTGAAAAATATATATCAACCTTGAGGTCGTCCGTATCCATACCGAATTGTCTTACAAGATGAAGGTTTTGAATCACCATATGGTTTGGTGCGCCAAGTTTTTTGCCAAGCCGGGTGTAAAAAAAACTCTTTCCAAAAAAGCCCCTGCCTTCAGGGTCGTATGCATATCTCAATTTTGCTCCGCCAAGAAAAGAGTACATAGCCGCCCTGTCGCCGCTTGTAAGGTCAACTACCATATCAAATTTTTTTTCCCTTATAAACATCAGGAAGGCCGCTTCTTTAACAAGTTTTTTAAAAAAATGCAGGCTCTTTATAGACCTGTCGTAAGTAATGACCTCGTTAATTAATGGATTGCCGGTAAGCATCTCTTCCGTGC
>JALXFI010000326.1 GCA_027069035.1 bacterium | reverse complement strand
GACCGTAGGCCTGGGGATTTTTGTGCTTTTATTGGCAATTTTCTCAAGCCACTCATGTGTTATCGTGCAGTTAAATCTTACGATCTTGAATACATATTTGATGCCTGACAAGTCGATGCCTGATAGTATACCGTCTGCGAATGTTACCACGGCCGTGCTTTCAAAAAAGGGTTCGAGGGCCTGAGGGTCACCATGTAAATCCCACTCCCTCTTTGTCCATATCTTACCGTTCTTAGTAGTCATCATGGGGGCTATGCTCATTTGTATATTTTTCACATCCTGACGTTTCATACGTGCAAGTTCACTTTCCAATGCTGCGCGGTGCCATTTAGCAACTGTTTCGTTAAATTGCTGGTCTTTATTGTATTCCAGCCTTCTGTATGTAAAGCCCATGATAATCTTCACTAATTTTTCTTTGCGTAATCTTTGATTGTCGTACAAAATACCAACTATCCCTAATTTACCTATGTAAGGATCTTCTACGTTCCATCCGTCATCTATGAATTCAGTAAGTTTCGTCTTAAACATTACATAATTATTCAATTTCCTTATGCGGTTAATATTTTCTGCTGTAAGTTCGGTAATTTTCGCCTTGAGTCTTGCTTCACGTTCTGCCCGCTTTTGGTTTTCCTTTAGTTTTTCCAGTTTATTTTGTTTGCGCAGTCTCTGAATCCGCTTCGACACCTGCTCCTTATATTCGCTTTCCGGATGCTTTCGAATAAATTCTTCATACCCAGAAACAGTATCCATTGTAACAGCACGCTCGTAATCTTTCTGAATTTGACTGCTGGCGCAGGATGAGAGGAGTAATAAAAGAACCCAAATAGTGCATTGGTAGAGGTATCTACCAAGCGCCTCGCTCTGCAGTGCGGCCTGCAAAGACTTTAAAAAGAATATAAACATGTGAGACCTCCTCAACAAAACACGCCTTGCATAACTCTTGATTATGCCTGATTATCATTCTTCACATCTGTACTTCTTAAGTGTTCTTACAAATCCCCCAAGCCCAAAAAGCATAGGCCCCTTGCGCACACTCAATGCTGTGTGTCGATCTATCCTGAATGTAATCGTTACCATGTCACCTATTTTAATGTCACTTGCCTTTAATACCTTACTTCCATCACATATCTTGGTCGTCTTTGACAGTATGAATTCTATTGTTTTACCGTCAATCTGAATGGATAGAATTCCATCTGAAATCCCCGTTACCTTTTCACTTGAAACAAGAATCATTTCTTCTGCCAAAACATATTGTCCCTTACCTTGCATCATTGCACTACCAAGGCGCTTAGCACCACCAGGAAGCCTTTCAGAGCCGAAAATCAAATCACCATAAAGTTCCACTTTGTAGGACTCACCATTTTTTCCTTTTTGTGTGATGCTGCCACCACCTACCACTTGTGCATATGCAACAAAGACTGAACAGAATATTAAAATAAAAGTTACTACCAGACTTTTCATTTCATGTCTCCATTGATCTCTCTTCCCATTTAGGCCACTCGTTATTATTTCACGCACATCAAAGGCTTGAAACCCATGCAATAAACCCAATAATTAAGATGATGGCGATTACACTGATAACGCTTCCAACAGTGTTACCTCGCCTCCTTCTTTTTATTCTCGTCTCCTCGTCAATACCTTCGGTAGAGACAGAAGGCAGGCACAGAAGGACTATAAAGCCTGGAATACCCCCTGCAAGAATCCACAACCACCAGCTAAATCCTTTCTTGTTGGCGATAAGCGCCATCACAATAGCAACAGCGATTCCTATAATTGCTCTCATTGTTCTGTTCTCCTCTCGTTACTGAATCGAGGTAAAACCGTCTGTTACCCGGCAGCACTCTTGCAGACCCCCGCACAAAGGCTCTTCCGTATCGTTCGCTTCATACATTCACAAAACCCCTGACTCTTTCGCCTTGATCACTGCTTCCACCTTTGAGTGAACATGTAACTTCTCATAAATGTTCTTTATATGCGTTCTTACTGTATGAGGACTAATATAGAGTCTCTCGCCAAGCCTTTTAGCGCTGAGACCATCGGCTATACCCTCCAGTATCTCCCTCTCCCTGTCTGTAAGCATGGGGATTCCTGTATTTTCCTTTGACCTGCTCTCATGAAAGGACTGAATTACATACCTCGCAATCCTCGGTGACATCGGGGCACCACCACTGCGGATATCTTCAATCGCCTCTATTATCTCTTCAGAGGTCGCGTCCTTAAGTAGATATCCCGAGGCACCTGCCTTGAGGGCTGAAAAGAGGTGCTTCTTGTCCTCATAGACGGTAAGAACTATCACCTCCAGAGCTGGGAGAACCTCTTTCAGTTTCCCTATCACCTCTATCCCCGAGATGCCGGGGAGCCCAATATCTATAAGTGCAACATCGGGGCGGATTTCCGGTATACACTCTACAGCCTCTTCGCCGGTTGTAAAAACACCTGACACCTCCAGCATATCTTGTCCATTCAGCAGGAGCGAGAGACCATCCAATGCCTTTCTTTGATCTTCCACTATGACTACTCTGGTAACCATAGGCTCAGCTCAACAAAATCGGCACATATTTACACAAACAATTCCCTGTATTGTGATTTATTATGCTCCGGAATCCGATGCCTTGTCCATACCTCAAATGAGGTATTTTTGCGGCAGGTAAAAACAAATCTCCGTACCCCTCCCCTTTATCGAAGAGATATTGAGTTCTCCTCCCGTCTCCACAGCCCTTTTTCTCATGTTTCTGAGTCCATAACAGCCTTTTGGAATAACCTCCGGATCAAAGCCCACCCCGTCATCCGCTATCCTCATCTCCAGACCTTCCTTCTTAACGCATATCTCCACCTGCACCTTCTTTGCCTCCGAATGCTTGATTATGTTTGTCATTGTCTCCTTGTATATGTTGAAGAGGTTGAATCTGCCAGAAGGATTCAGATGAATGACCGCAGACGGGGAAGAATGCTTGAACTCAACCTCCATATCCAGGTGGCTAAAAAGTTTTATGGAATAGGATTTGAGATAGGATATCACATCCTCTGCAGTATCTTCATTAGTATCCATCGCCCAGAGAAGCTCCTTTACACGTTCCATATTCACCAGCGCAGTCTGTTTTATGTCCTGAATGACCTCCCGTGCCTTTTCAGGGTCATTCCAAAAGGTGCAGGCAACCTCACTCATGAACCTTATGCTCATAAGATTGCTCCCTATCTCGTCATGCAACGCCTGACATATCCGTTCCTTTTCCCTGAAAAAGGCCCTCTCAACTTCAAGTCTCTTCTGATACAGATACAGGTTGTCCATTGCAGAGGGTAAGGCAAAAGGGAGGATGAGTGAAAAGAGAGAGAAATAGACGAACCTCATGGATGTTGTCCCCAGAATACCCGGAAGGATATTAAAAAGTATGAAGATGAGAGCCACCATCAAGGGAGCCAGAAAGCTTAAAAATATCTGTTTTCTCAGAAACAGATCCTTTTCAGTTACGATGGAGTGGATAAATGCCCCCATCATAAGAAACGTCCAGAGAAAGAGAAACGGTGTAGAGGTCGCAAAAGCGATGATTCCGGACAGGTAGAGAATTGTTACAATCATAAAATATCCATAGAAGACAATATAAGGAAGCAAGGGATACCGTTCAAGTGTCTGCTTGGGTTTTGGAAAAACAAGGGCAAAGTGGACCAGGGTAATCAGCCCCCCTGATGCAATATAATTAGATACAGCAAGAATCTTAAAGTAAAGTGGGGCAAGGGTTATCGCCCTGTTTACTATGGGTGCAGAGCTTATAAAGTAGAGGCCTCCAAAAAACAGGAAAAATGCAAGTACCGAACCGCTGACAGAATGGTGCCTTCTGAAAACAGAGACAGCGCTTACCATGTATATTAATCCGGAAAGATAAACGAGCCATGTCTTCTTCATTACCTCTGAAAACGGCATAGTAGTGGTCCCGGCTTCAAGTTGCTGCATAATTCCATCCTTCCCGATAAACTCAACTGAAACAGTATTCCTGCCTGAGAGTGCTTTGAATACTCTATCTTGACTCTGCCACCAATTAGATTCTTCTTCGGGGGTGAAAAACTCAGGGAGTCTGTAAAAAAAGTCCGCAGACAATTCGATGCCTTCTATCCTGCGGATTGCAGATTCTGACGAAGGAACTCCGGACTTCGGCTCTAAAGATAAGGCTGGAGATACAGAAAGGGCATAGGCACCGAGAATCATAATGGAGACATTGGCAAAAAACAGGGTAAAGAGGACTCTTAACTGCCATGTCCTGCTGAAAAAGATAGCCACAAATTTGCCCTCCCATTGAGGACCTTCCATATCGTCGTCAAAAATATATCTCCGCTACAGGCAGATTCAGACTGTAAGAGTCCTCTCTATTAAAAGTTTTGCACTATTATTTTCAGACAAATTCTATTAAGTATTTAACCCAGATTATGCGTGAGCGCTGTTTTATATAAAGAAAAATGCCTCCAGCTATAGTAAAATAAGGGTATTATAGAAACCTTAAAAACTATAGAGGAGGCACTTAAAAGGTGAAGAAGAATATAT
>JALXFI010000325.1 GCA_027069035.1 bacterium | reverse complement strand
AAAGTGTTTCCATATACCAGAAAAACAGCTACAACCAAAATTATCAACGCAATAATATGAAAATATCTCTTCATAAAATAGGGACAGCGACCGTTTTCCGCTTCTATAAAAAGAGCTAAACTGCCGCAAACTAAATTAGTGGTTATAAATAATATAAACCATAAAAAAATTTCAAAACTTTATAAAACTTTTAATACTCGATATGATACCGTGTGTTATGTATTCCTGTCAATTGGCCTGTTTCAAGGGAATATCATAAAATTTCCCTTTAATAGTAGTGTTTTTTTGAGATTTAGTCAAACTTTCAATTCTACCCAAATCCCGCTATAGCAGGATTTGAAATTGGCAATACATCTTTAACTGCTGTGTTCTCGGCGATTTTCTTTCTCACTGTACCGGTTATGTACACATCAAAAGAAAAATCGCCTGCGGCCTTGCATTTAAAGCGTCTTGCCAATTTACCCAAAAACCTATCTCTGTTTTTGGATTCTAAGCTTGAGTTCTTCAATAATAGGCCCATAAACAGGCGGCGCCCTTTCTGCAAATATCCTGTAGTTTTTTACCGCCTCATCCATTCTTCCCGCCTGTTCTAAAGAAAAGCCAAGATTATAATAATTCTCTATATTGTCCGGGGCAAACTGTAAGGCATTTTTGTATGCCTTTACAGCGTCTGTAAATTTACCCTGCACAAGATAAATATAACCTATATTACCGTATGATTCTGAATGGTCGGGTTTAAAATCCAACGCAGTCCTGAATATCCTTAATGCATCCGTGTAACGTTTTAAGTCGATATAGAGTAATCCGAGATTATTGTATGCATCTATAAAATCCGGTTTAAACTTTAATGCCAGGAGATACTCACCGACAGCCTTATCAAAACGCCCCTGATCGGAGTAGACAATCCCGAGATTCTGGTGCGCCCTTGCATAATCGGGTTTTATCTTTAATGCATACAGATATTCACTTATAGCCTTATCAAAATCCTTCTGTTCATAATAGGCAATGCCAAGGTTATTGTGTGCGCTTACATTATTAGGGCCAAGTCTTAATGCAATTTTATATTGTTTTATTGCATTATCCACATAACCCGCTCTAAAATAGGCATAACCAATATTATTATGTACCCTTCCCTTGTTTAATGATTTACTTATCACATCTTCCCACAGGCTAATATCCTTTTCCCATACCATATTCCTTGCATATGCTGCGGACGATAAAACCACAACCATCCCCAAACCCGCTGTAACTATAATCCTTTTAGAGCTTATCCATCCGTCCTTTACCTTTTCCGTCGTTATAAAAAGAAATGTACCTGCCGTAACAAAGACTCCGAGCCCCGGCAGATAGAGTCTGTGTTCAAAGATGACATCTATAATGGGTATAAAGCTTGATGTAGGGAAGAGGATTATAAAAAACCAGAAGATAAAGAACGAAACGACCTTATACAACGGCCTGCCATCCGATTTCTTGTATAAATACACTCCAAGTCCTATAATGATTAGTAAAATAACAAGCGATACAACAGGC
>JALXFI010000324.1:4211-4544 GCA_027069035.1 bacterium | reverse complement strand
CGCAATACACATGGCACATATATTAAGCGGAATTTTAGGCTGTATATGGGGTTTTAGAAAAGCGACAAGAAAATAGACCGCCGGTATAGAAATTAAAGGTATTATATCCATCTTTTATGAAGTATACAATATTATAATAATGCCAAGAACAACCATTGTAAGACCGACAATAATCTTTGCCTTTACAGACTCTTTCCGCTCCCATTGATGGAGCTTTTCCGTAGTCTTTGGGTTTGCAGACAATGCAAGCAGAATAATCAGCGGACTAACAAAAACCAAGTTATACCAGGCAAGCCAGCCAAGCCCCTGCAAGTGAGTCTGTGAAGCAGAGAG
>JALXFI010000324.1:0-4201 GCA_027069035.1 bacterium | reverse complement strand
CACATATATTCCGCCTGAACATGGAAAGGTACAAAGTCCCACCAGAAAACCCCCAATAAATGAAGTGGGAGGCGTTGCCTTATACAGCCATCTCTCCAGAGTAGCTTTAGTGTTGACAGGAATATGTAATTTAATTGGAAAGGATGGAAACTTAATGCTTATTAACTGTATAACACCCAGGGCAATTACCAGATATGCCCCAATGTAAGCAAATATATGAGGAGAATCACTTATTACAATCGCCTGCACTATGCCCAGACCAATGAGAAAGTAGGCAATATAGATGGCGGAGATATAGATAATCCCCATCTTAAGTATACTGACCCTTGTCTTCTTGATTGAAAAAAGGAATGCTATGAAAAACAGAAGGACTGCAAAGGCGCATGGATTCAGGCCGTCCAGAAAGGCCGAGCCTGTGATCAAAGGAAACAGACTCATAAATCTGTTCTCTCTATCGACTTTGTCACTTTGCCGGACATTTTCTTTAGCCCAATTCAGATAGGTAGTTATAGGTTCATCCATAGGATAGGCTTTTACTTCCCCCGAAAAGTCCCAGACCTTATACTCAGTCTCTTCACCATGCATTTTGTCCTGATAGATAAGCAAAGATTTATACTCATCCATATGCTCCAACACGTAACGTATGATCTTTTCGGGGACATGACCGCCAAGCACAAGTTTTTCCCCGACAAACGCCTCTATATGACTCTGAAGCTCAAAAGGCACACCCCGCTTCTTATTATATTCATTAAGTATCTTTCTATTCTTACGCTAATTTATATAATCCCTCTTAACAAGTTCATATCCATACTCGGAAAAAAGTTTTGGATATGTTTTATTTACCAGAACAGAACAATCATGGCAGGCCTCATTAAAAAAAACTACGACCGTTTTTTTAGAAGAAGCCCTAGTGTAAGATCCTGTTGATGTTAAAAAGAAGAAAAAAAGCACAAGGATAAAAATTATTCCGTTACACTTTCTTTCAAAAAACCAAGTCATGATAATTTCCTCATTTAACAACATAACCTTTAATATCAATCTCTAACTCAGGGGTCTCAGGATCAGAGGTTTGCAAATACACCACTCTTATTATCGGACCAAATTGATCCGGGTGAACCATTGGATCAAAGCTCACAACCATATCACGCTTTTCACCAGGCTGTATATCCGACATCTCCATTTTGGCTGTTGTACAACCGCAGCTCGTTGACAAGCGGTTTATCTTTAAAGGTTTTCCACCTGTATTTTGTACGGAAAACAAAGCAGTTACCACACCGTCACTTTGTTTTATGTCGCCAAAGTCAAAAGATGCAGGGTTTACCTCTATCCTCGCATCCTTATACACAACATTACTCTGACCATTATATGAACAAGAAACAGAAACTAATAATATTAATGGTATCAAAAAGACAAAAAATCTCTTCATCAAATCTGCGCCCATTCGAAAACTAATTAGTGTCTATCCGGAAACTTACATAGACACTAAATATGTTTTCAATTCGGAAAGGTCGGAACGACTCGTACCGAGAGAGTTTTTTGCAAGGTCAAGGAAATCAAAGGTTTGTGCGGAGGCATACTAAAGTATGCCGCACAAACAAACCTGAAGATTGACACCGAGATTGCAAAAAAGAACCCTTTCCGGATGAAAACTAATTATTTTCCTTCATATATCTTAGAATCATCCTTTTTTCCCTTCTCGACAGGGTAGGAACATTGCGCTTAGCCATTATATCGTTTTTTCGTGCAAGTATCTTATCCCACTGCTCATCTGTCCTTACATCAGGGGTGGGCAGCTTATGGCACTTAACACACTTTTCCTCCACCAATGCCTTTGCCTCCGAAGCATTGTAGTTATCCGAACAAGCGGTAAAAAAGAAGAAAAAACCTATAAATATACTTAGAAACAGCAGCATGTTCTTAAAAACCAATTGTCGCTTTAAAATATGTGAATAGACGCTTTCAGATTTGACCTTTTCTATCATTAAACCTCCAGACTTAATCTTTACTCTGAACCCCGATCCAGAATGGAAACTCAGGTGCTGATATCTCACCTATAACCTTATGACTTTTCGTATCTATTATAACCACCTTGCTTTCTTTTGTAACAGCCACATACGCCCTGCTGCCGTTATGGCTGAACCTTACACCGTGCGGTCCTTTGCCAACCTTGATTGTCTTTGCAACCCTGAATTCTTCAAGATCAACCACAGTAACAACATCTCCCCCCACGCCTGTAACATAGGCATAATCTCCATCCGGACTTACATCAACCCCGTGATGACCCTTTGAAACGGGTATTCGAGTAATTGCTTTATCCTCCTTAAGCCTTATTATCCACACATCGTCCGTAACCTTATTGGTTACGACACCATATACACCATCAGGTGTGACTGCAAGATTATGCGGAAGTCCTTTCCCTTTGAACTCAAGGTTATGGATAAGTGCATGTTTTCTTGTATCTATGTTGCTCAAGCTGTTTGAACCGCCGTTTGTAACATAGGCCACGGGTCTTGAAGGATTAAAGGCAACATTATGAGGGGATTTCCCAACCTTAATGGTCTTAACCCTCTTCCATGTCTTTGTATCAAAGACATAGACATTGTTTGATGATGCCCCCTCGTTTATCACATAGGCAAACCCGTTGTCCGGAGAGATATTAACACCTTTTGGCGCCTCGCCAAGCGGGAGTTCCTTTATAACCTTAAGTCTCTTGGTGTCAATAACATAGAGCCTCCTTGCTCCGCTTGCTACTGCAAGTGCAAATAGGCCATTAGGACTTACCGCAACATAGGTGGGTTTATTCCCAACGGATATCTTCGCAATCACATTTCTTTCACCAACATCTATGACAGATACCTCGTTAGAGTCTCTGTTTGTAACAAATATCCTCTCAGCCCTTGAGGTATCCGTCCACAAAACCACTGATATCAATAGAAAGACAGGGATCAGCAAAAACCCGATCTGATTCTTCAAAGATAACATAAACATACACCCCCTTTCTTTTGCAAATGAATAGATACCTCTTTTTTATCATGGTCTATCCTGGCATTGGTTACTCCTTTTAGACCTTTGAGCACTTCAACAAGTTCTTCTCTGCTCCTGCCTTCAGAAGAAGTCTTCTTAAACCTTATCTTCCTGTGTTTTATATTAGCCATTGTCATCACCTTCCCTTGAACCCTTCCTGTACAATCTTATCCTCTTCTCTATACATACTGGCAGGCTTCTCAAATGGAAGCATGATAAGTGATGTAAATGAAAGTCTGCTGACATCACTATACCCCTTAAGACCAATCACCATCTCAGTGTGCGGCAATGATGGCTGCGACCGATATGTACCACATAAATAATCCCAATAGGGAAGAAAGAACCCATAATTTGAATTTGTCTCAACTTGCCTGACAGAATGATGAATACGATGGAAATCAGGCGTGATGATAAACCACCGTAAAATCCTGTCCAGTCTGTCCGAAAGTTTTATATTGGAATGATTAAACTGGGCAGAACCATTCAGGATGATTTCAAAGGCAATAACCGCAGCAGGAGAAGCGCCTATCGCAATAATCAATCCAAGTTTATATATCAAAGATATAATAATCTCCAGAGGATGAAAACGGGCGGCCGTGGTCACATCAAAATCGAGGTCTGTGTGATGCACCAGATGAAGCCTCCAGAATATGGGCAGTGCATGGGATAAAATATGCTGGATATATATCATGAAATCAAGGAATACAATCGTTACCAAAAACTCCAATATGTAAGGAAACTTAAGATAGTTAAAAACTCCCCAGCCGCTTTCCCCGGCAAAAACGGCAGTTTTTACCAGAGCAGCGCCAAACAGAACCCTGACAATAATTATATTCAAGGCAGTCAAAGACAGATTGGTAAACCATCGCCACAACTTGGACATAGATAATTCTCTGCGTGGCATTACTTTCTCCATAAGGGCAAGAGAGGCAAATATCCCCAGAAATGCTGTTAATCTGACAATGGTTTCCATCTTTTACTCCAGAGAAAAATCATAGATCAACCCCAGGTTTTTCAAAAGCCTTATGTATCACCTTAAACAGAGTTATACTCATCTTCCTTTCAAAGATTCCTCAATTAAATGCGAAAGCAATAGTAAGGGCAGCCGTCCAGGAAAAATCATTTATCCCGCAGCCCTTCTTTTTTATAGGATCAAAGTATTCATAGAATCCATATC
>JALXFI010000323.1:305-4546 GCA_027069035.1 bacterium | reverse complement strand
ACCGAGCCAGTTTTAAGAACAAAGGAATGTTGCCATAGAGCACGCAGAAGAAATTTTTAATATCAAACTGGCTAACCATATATCTTAACTAATTAGACTAAGATGGATTTTCAGAAGAAGAAAGCCTACAGAATATGGAATATGAAGAGATGTGCAGGTTATTTAATTGATATAGTAGTATGGGTTCTGGGGAAAGGGATATATGTCATTTTCTATCTATTAGGGTGGTCATTTATATATAGAGTCGGCAAAATCACAGGGTATGTAATATATTTTCTATCGAGCAAGCAAAGAAAAACAACTAAGCAGGAGATTGCTTTATTATTCGAAAATAGATTAAGCAGAGAAAAGATAAATGAAATTGCTAAGAGAAGTTTTGAGAACTACTATAAACGACAGATTGAGACAATTCTTTTTGGCCACCTTAAAAAAGGGCATTTGGAAAAGATGATAGATGCTGAAGGTCTTGAAAATATTGACAATGCGCTTTCAAAAGGTAAAGGGATTATTATGCTATTATCCCATTTCGGTTCATTCCTTTTACCTCTTCCTTTCCTTGGGTACAGAGGATACAGGGTGCATCAGATTACGGGTAAGCAAAACCATACATCTCTTATATCAGAACGGATATGGCAGTGGAGGAGTAGAGAGGCTGCAAAATTACCTGTAAGTTTTAAACAGGTTGATAGTTTTCTAAGGCCTATTTATCAGGCATTAAAGAACAACGAGATAGTAGCTGTTGCATTTGATGGTAGAGATAGCACACAATGGATAGCAGTAGAATTTTTTGGAAGAAAGGCATGGTTTTCAACTGGTCCATTTGAACTCGCAAGGAGAACCGGGGCCGCAGTTATACCAACATTTGTAATAAGAAAAAAAGATGATACACATAGGATTATTTTTGAATCCGAATTTAATTTGTCAGAAGACAATAATATGGACATAATGCTTGAGAGAGATACAAAAAAATTTGCAGATATATTTGCACGATATATTACTGAGTATCCGTGCCACTTTGGTATGGTGCTGTATAAGTTAAAAATGGCGGCAGAGGCAAAAACAGGTAAGCCTTTGTGGGTAGTGGGTAATTAAATGAATGTTGTTTTGATAACTCCAACTCCTCCTGATATAAATGCTTTTGGTGTTAGGACTATATCATCTGTTCTTAAGAAAGAAGGGATTGGTACAAGAATTGTCTTTCTCCCAGGTGGAGTTGAGAATTTACGTTTTGATAGCAGTTATATATATCGGTATTCAGAAAAAACTTTAAAACAGATTGCAGAATTATGCGAAGATGCAAACCTGATAGGTTTCTCTTTTATGAGTCAGTATTTTGACAGGTCTGTTCAGATTACACAATATATTAAGAATTATTTTAATATTCCTATAATCTGGGGAGGAATTCATCCAACATATCGCCCTGAACAGTGTTTGAAATATTGTGACATTGTATGTATTGGTGAAGGAGAATATGTCATTGTTGACCTTGTGCGTAAGCTATCTTCAGGGATTGATTACACTGATACAAAAAGTTGCTGGTTTAAGGTAAACGGAAATATTAAAAGAAATGAGCAGGGACCAATTGTACAAAATCTTGATGCATTACCTTTTGTTGATTACGACATAAAAGATCATTATGTTTATGACTGGCGAGGTGAGGAGATTGTCCATATCAGTGCAGATATAATGAAGGGACAATTCTTGAAGCTACCATATTATAATAATAAACATTTGATTGCATACAGGACCATGACATCAAGAGGATGTCCACACAGATGTTCTTATTGCGCAAGCAGTGCAATGATGAAACTAAGACGAAGAAGCGTTGATAATGTGATTGAAGAACTAAGGGCTATTTTGAGACAGTTTAGTTATATAGAGATTATAAGTTTTTTTGACGACACCTTTTTCGCAGCACCAGTAGAGTATTTTGAAGAGTTCAGAGATAAATATAAAAGCAAAATAGGCCTTCCATTTCATGCACAATGCAGTCCAACAACAATAAATAAGCAGAAATTGGAGCTTTTGCTTGATGCTGGATTGTACTTTACAGAGATGGGTATACAGACTGGTAGCAAAAGAATCAAAAAGATGTACAGACGTGTGGAGCCTAATCAAAAGATAATAGATGCCGCAACATTACTCCATAAATATGAATCTAAAATGATTGTTCCAGAGTATCATGTTATACTTGATAATCCATGGGAGACAAAAGAAGATGTTTTAGATACATTAAAACTTTTATTAAGATTACCTGGCAAATTCAAACTCCAGATATCCTCGCTTATATTTTTCCCTGGCACAGAACTTAATGAGAAGGCAAGACAGGAAGGATTATTAAAGGATGAACTAAAGGAAGTTTGCAGAAAACCATTTACCTTCCCGAAAGGGACATATCTTAATTATCTGATTTATCTTTCGGGATTCCCTGCAATCCCAAGGTGGTTTTTGAGACTTGTGTCAAATAATGTATTTGTAAATTTATTGCATTCTCAGAAACCAACAAAAGTTTATGAATTATTTTTTGTTATTACCGATAAAATCAGGCTTTTTATTAAAGGTGTTATTGCCTTAATGAAAGGTGATTTTGGTAGAATAATAAATTATTTTAGGTTAGTAAGGTGAATGTAACTTTAATATCTCCCTATCCTGATATAACTGCCTTTGGTTTACGAACTATTTCCGCATACTTGAAACAGCATGGTTATAAAACACAGATTATATTTCTACCCGACCCTTACGGTGATGACCTGATGTATGGGGTAAAAAGATACGAAGACTATATACTTGATGAGCTCGTTGCTTTATGTAGTAAGTCAGATTTAATTGGAATTACCTTAATGACAAATTTCTTTGATGGTGCGGTTCAGATTACTCAGAAATTAAAAAGTAGGCTTAATGTGCCGGTAGTGTGGGGAGGAGTTCATCCTACAATTCGACCAGAAGAGTCCTTAAGATATGCTGATATAGTCTGTATTGGTGATGGTGAAGATGCCATGTTAGAACTTGTTAATAAAACGGCAAATGGCGAGGATTATGCAAATACTGCTAACCTGTGGATTAAATCAAATGGAAATATAATTAGAAATCCTTTAAGACCACTTACACAGGATCTTGATATTTACCCTATTCCTGATTATAGCGGAGAAGATCATCATATTATGTTTGAGGGTCATATTAGACCTTTGACCCCTGAATTAACAAAATTATTTCTGGAAAGAGGTACTGTTTCTGTTTACTTAAAAAAGATAGGTTATCAGACTATGACAGGGAGAGGTTGCCCTCATAAATGTACTTATTGCATTAATGATGCTCTGAAGAGCTTATATGGAGGTCGCGGCTATCTGAGATGGCGCTCAACATCTAAGGTCATAGAGGAACTTCTGTGGGTTAAGAAGAACATGCCATATATTGGTTTTATATGGATATCTGATGATGCCTTTTTTGCGCGTAGTCAGGAGGCTATTGAAGAATTCTGCAAAGAGTATAAAGAAAAGATTAGTTTGCCTTTTTCTTGTCTTGCAAGCCCTCTAACAGTTACTGAAGAGAAGATGGCTGCATTAATTGATGCGGGCCTGATCTATATACAAATGGGCATCCAGACTGGTAGTAGAAGGATACAGGAGCTATTTAACAGAAAAAGTATGTCTAATGATAGGATTATGAAAGCAATAAAGATTATTAACAAATACAGTGATAAGATGTTTCCTCCAAGTTATGATTTTATACTTGATGTCCCTTATGAGGAAGACAAAGATGTAATAGAAAGCCTTAAACTTATTGCCCAAATTCCAAAGCCTTTTCGATTACAACCATTTGCTCTGGTTCTATATCCTGGGACAAAGTTGCACGAAATGGCTAAAAGGGATGGGTTGATAATAGATGAAGTGAGGCAAATTTATGCTAAGAGTTATACAATGCGAGAGCCGAACTATCTTAACTTTTTAATAATCCTATCACGAGGGGGTAAATTCCCAGGACGGTTGTTAAAGCTCCTTGTCAGTTATCCTTTTGTTGACATCCTTAACAGCAAACCATTAAAACCATTTTTTAAAATACTGTTTATATCTATGAAGTCTATTTATAAACTTTTTAAGAGATTGGCAGGCAAAGCGTGAAAGTACTTCTTATCCAGTCTTATCTTGGCGCTAATGAGCCGCTTGTTTATCCAATTGGCCTTGCATGTATAAAATCTGCTCTTAAAGGACATAAAGTCAGGGTATTTGATACAAACATTTCTT
>JALXFI010000323.1:0-295 GCA_027069035.1 bacterium | reverse complement strand
CCTTTTGATGATCTAAGGGAAAATATAACCACGTTTAAGCCTGATGTTATAGGTATTTCTCTTAGGAACATTGATTCAACGAATAAACGGAAGGTTGTATTTTACTATAGATATTTAAAGGATATTATTGATGTAGTTAAGAGTTCTACAGATGCAAAAATAATTATAGGAGGAGCTGGTTTTTCAATGTTTGCATGGGAGATTATGGAGGATGAGTCGAGAATTGATTATGGTGTGGCGTTTGAAGGTGAAAGAGTCTTTCCAGACCTCCTGATGAATCTTAATAGTCCAGAAA
>JALXFI010000322.1:1991-4565 GCA_027069035.1 bacterium | reverse complement strand
TCTCTATCGTTTAAACACAATCCTTGAGGGGGATATAGACGAAATAATCGATGCCCTGACCGTGCATTATCAATCCGAGGCCCTGAGGTCCGAGGGTTTTAATATGGCTGAAGCAGGGAGTTAGAGTTTGTATGACCGGTAAGGCGTGGACTGTCCTTCAGATTCTGAAGGAAACCACCCTTTTTTTTGAAAAGAAGGGCATTGCAAGCCCCCGCCTTGATGCAGAGATACTTCTTGCGTACTCATTGAATACAGACAGAGTCGGTCTGTATATTAAATTTGACAGGCCATTAAATGAAAACGAGATATCTTCTTTCAGGCAGTTGGTGCTAAGAAGAGCAAAGAGAGAGCCTGTTCAGTATATAACAGGCCGGACAGAGTTCTGGTCCCGCGATTTTAAGGTGGGAAAAGGAGTTCTTATCCCGCGAAGGGAGACAGAACACCTTATAGAAGAGGCGCTTAAGGTATTTTTGGGCAGGAAAGAAGAGTCCCTTTTTTTTCTTGATATTGGAACCGGTTGCGGTATTATAGCCATCACCCTTGCTCATGAGTTTAAAAACTCCAAGATATGGGCGGTGGAACCTTCTTATAAGGCTGTCGAATTTGCCTTTGAAAACGCAAAGGGGCACGGGGTTGATAAAAATATGATTTTTCTTAACGGCAGGGGGTTTGAATCCTTGAAGGATGGATACAAAAAGTTTGATGCCGTTTTTTCCAATCCCCCATATATCGAAACAGAGGCGATCGCTGAGTTGGAAGAACAGGTGCGGGAGTATGAGCCTTATGGAGCATTGGACGGGGGTGAAGACGGCCTTAGGGTAATTAGTGCGATTATAAGGGACTCGCATAGATATATAAAAAATGGCGGCTGGCTCTTCCTTGAGGTTGGTAAGGGACAGTCGGAAAGAGTCTCCAAAATGATGAGTGAAGAAGGAAATTTTTCATCGATAGGTGTTGCTAAAGATATGGCCGGAATCGACAGGGTCGTCTCCGGAAGGATTGTGTAGTTATGGATAAGATAGTAATTGAAGGGGGCATAAAGCTTAAAGGCGAGGTGGAGATAAGCGGGTCAAAGAACTCCGCCCTTCCCGTGCTTGTATCCTCCCTTCTTGCAGACGGTAAAAGTGTCGTACACAACGTGCCGGGGCTTAGGGACATCAAGACCATAAAGACACTTTTAAAACATCTGGGAATCAGGATTGAGGATAAGGGGGGTGATGTTTATCTCGATTCATCACACCTTGAATCTTTTGAAGCCCCTTATGAGCTTGTAAAGACCATGAGGGCGTCTGTTCTTGTCCTTGGCCCGCTTCTTGTGAGATTCGGCAGGGCAAAGGTTTCCCTCCCCGGCGGCTGCGCAATAGGAGCAAGGCCGATAAATCTCCACCTTATGGGGCTTGAAATGCTTGGGGCGGATATCTGTGTTGACCACGGTTATGTCTTTGCAGAGGCAAAAAAACTTAAAGGCGCGCGCATATACTTTGACACACCGACTGTAACGGGCACGGAGAATATCATGATGGCGGCGGTGTGCGCAGAAGGCAGGAGCGTCCTTGAAAATGCGGCCTGCGAGCCGGAGGTGGTTGAGCTTTCTGTGGCTTTGAACAGGATGGGGGCAAATATAAATGGGGCGGGAACGGACACGATAACCATAGACGGGGTAAAGGAACTTCATCCCGCAGAGCATACTATAATACCTGATAGGATTGAGGCAGGGACATATATGATAGCCGCAGGCATTACAGGCGGGGATGTTCTTATAAAGAATTTTCCTTTTAATTATATGGACTCGATTGTAATGAAACTCAAGGAAGCCGGTATTTTTATAAAAAGGGAAGGCGGTCTTTTAAGGGTAACGGCAAACGGAAATGTGGCGCACACCAATGTTAAGACCCTTCCTTATCCGGGTTTTCCAACCGATATGCAGGCGCAGTTCATGTCTCTTGTATCCATAGCCGGAGGCACAAGCGTTATTGCTGAAACAGTCTTTGAAAACCGGTTTATGCATGTAAGCGAACTCAGGAGGATGGGCGCTGATATAAGCATAGAGGGACACAGCGCAATAGTGAGAGGGGTGCCTTTTTTAAGTGGTGCTCAGGTAATGGCAACGGACTTAAGGGCAAGCGCATCACTTGTTTTGGCAGGGCTTGCCGCAAAGGGAATTACGGAAATATCAAGGGTATACCACCTGGACAGGGGCTGTGCAAAGGTAAAAAGGATAAAGGCATGAGTACAAACTGTGAAGAATATATCTCCATAGCACTTCCTAAGGGGAGGATTCAGGAAGAGGCGGTTGCGCTTTTTACAAGGGCAGGGATCGACTGTAGCAATGTATTTCATGACTCAAGAAAACTTATAATCGAAGACAAGAGCCTGGGGTTAAGATTTATGGTGGTTAGAGGACATGATGTGCCTGCCTATGTGGAATACGGGGCTGCAGATCTTGGTGTTGCAGGCAAGGATGTACTCCTGGAACATGATAAAAACATCTACGAACCTCTTGATCTTAAGATAGGTTTCTGTAGAATGGTTGTGGCCGAACCTCTTGATATGGTAAAACAAGATGACCCTTCC
>JALXFI010000322.1:0-1981 GCA_027069035.1 bacterium | reverse complement strand
TGGTCGCATATCAGGGTTGCAACAAAGTTTCCTGCAATTACGGAAAGATACTTCTTGAGCAAAGGCATACAGGTTGATATTATAAAACTCTACGGCTCTATTGAGCTTGCCCCTCTTGTGGGGCTTTCAGAGCGGATAGTTGATATTGTGTCAACGGGCGAAACCCTTAAAAAGAACGGGCTTGTTGAGGTTGAGGAGATAATGACGGTAACATCGCGCCTTATAGCAAACAGGGCAAGTCTTAAGATGAATTATAAACGTATAAATCCCATAATAGAGAATTTAAGCAGACATATTGAAGACCGACAAGGCATATGATCAAGGTATTAAACGCCAAGGATAGTGAATTTAAAGACCGTTTTGAAACAATACTTTCAAGGGGCGCCTATGACAATGAGCGCATTGAAAACACTGTAAAGGGTATTTTAAAGACTGTAAAAGCCGGCGGAGACAAGGCACTTTTTGAGTTTAGTGAAAGATTTGATGGTGTAAGGCCTGAGTCGCTTCATGTTACAAATGAAGAGATTAAAAGGGCAAAGGAGTTTGTATCCAAAGAATTTAAAGAACTATATGATGCGCTCTCATTGTCTGCAAAAAGGATAGAATCGTTTCACAGGATGCATCTGCCTGAATCATGGGATACGGATGATGAAGAGGGAATACTCCTTGGGCAGAAGATAACGCCTTTAAGACGGGCCGGCATATATGTTCCGGGCGGCAAGGCCCTTTATCCGTCTTCTATACTGATGAACGCCATACCTGCAAGAGTGGCGGGTGTTGATGAGATCGTTATGGTGACACCGCCGTCCAAGGGGGGTATTGACCCTGCGCTTCTTGCCGCTGCATATATTGCAGACGTTGATTCCATCTATCAGGTCGGGGGCGCTCAGTCTGTTGCCGCGCTTGCCTATGGCACAGAAACCATACCAAGGGTGGATAAGATCGTAGGCCCCGGCAACATCTATGTCGCAACCGCAAAGAGGCTTGTCTATGGTATTGTTGATATAGATATGATTGCAGGGCCGAGTGAGATAACCATTGTTAATGACGGAAACGGGGATGCGGCTTACATAGCCGCCGACCTTCTTTCTCAGGCGGAACACGATGAAATGGCGCTGTGCGTCCTTCTTACAACCTCAGGAAAGATGGCAGAGGAGGTGCGAAAAGAGGTCTTAAAAAGATTGGAAGGGCTTAAGAGAAAGGATATTGCATCAAAGGCTCTAAGGAGCCGCGGCGCAATAATACTTGTAGATAATATAGAAGAGGCAGTGGAGCTTGCAAATGAAATAGCGCCTGAACACCTTGAACTTTTTGTTGAAAAACCGGTTGATTTACTTAAAAGCATAAAAAATGCTGGGGCGGTTTTTTTGGGCGCCTATACTCCGGAGTCTATAGGAGATTATCTTGCAGGACCGAACCATGTACTCCCGACAGGGGGAACGGCGCGTTTTTCATCACCCCTTGGCACACAGGACTTTTTAAAACGTTCAAGTATCATATCATTTTCTTGCACTGCGCTTAAAAGGTTTAGCAGACAGGCAATGACTATTGCAGAAAAAGAGGGGCTTCAGGCCCATGCAAAGGCTATAGAGGTAAGGATTTCTCATTAATATGGTGAGGAGAAAAAAGTATAATGGTTAGAGATGCAAAGGTTGAGAGACGGACAAAAGAGACGGATATCGAGGTCTATCTCAATATAGACGGTACGGGAGAGTATGAGATAAATACCTCTGTGCCGTTTCTTGACCACATGCTTTCGCTTATGGCAAAACACGGCCTTATGGATATAAGGATAAAGGCAAGTGGCGATATAGATATAGACTATCACCACACGGTAGAGGATGTTGGCATATGTCTCGGAGAGGCTTTAAAAAAGGCGCTTGGCAAAAAGGAAGGCCTCAGGCGTTACGGAAGGGCATCTGTCCCTATGATGGAGGCTCTGACCTCTGTTGTCCTTGATATAAGCAACAGACCTATGCTT
>JALXFI010000321.1 GCA_027069035.1 bacterium | reverse complement strand
AAAATGAAGGATATGGGCGTGAAAAGGTTTATTGAAGTGGGGCCGGGCAGGGTTCTGGCCGGTCTTGTAAAGAGGACGGTTAAGGATGTGGATATTTTGAGTGTTGAATCGCCGGACGATATAAAGGCGTTAATATAATATCCGGCAATATACGGGAGGATAGCAGACATGTTACTTAAAGACAAAGCGGCTGTAATTACAGGTGCGGCTCAGGGTATAGGTAAAACCACTGCTTTAAGACTTGCGGAAGAGGGCTGCAGGCTTGTTATATCCGATGTAAATGAAGAGGGACTTTCAAAGACGGTTAAGGAGTTTAAGGAGAAAGGTTTTGATGAAGTCTTTTCGGTAAGCGCCGATGTCTCTAAGTTTAATGATGCCGGCAGACTTGTCGAAGAGGGAATAAAAACATTTGGAGCAGTGCATATACTTGTAAATAACGCAGGCATTACAAAAGACGCCATACTTTTGAGGATGTCGGAAGGGGATTGGGACAAAGTAATCTCGGTAAATCTTAAAGGTGTCTTTAACTGCGTCAAGGCGGTTGTAAGGGCGATGTCGAAACAGCGTTTTGGCAGGATCGTTAATATTGCCTCTATAGTGGGACAGATGGGTAATGCCGGACAGGCTAATTATGCGGCAAGCAAGGCCGGTGTTATAGGATTGACAAAGACGGTGGCAAGGGAGTTTGCCTCAAGAAACGTGACATGCAATGCCATAGCGCCCGGTTTTATAGAGACTGCAATGACCAAAAAGCTACCTGAAAAGGTAAGGGAAGAACTTATGCAGCAGATACCTATGGGAAGGCTTGGAAGGCCGGAGGATGTCGCCAATGCGGTTGTTTTTTTAAGCTCTGAATATGCCGGATATATAACAGGCCAGGTGTTGCCTGTTAACGGCGGCATGTATATGTGATGTATATTCCCAAAACCCAAATCTCGATATAGCGGGATTTGAAATTGGCAATATATTAATGATTGACTTTGAGTGCCTTAGCCTGTTAAAAATCTATATTTTAAACCGGTAAATTATACCCTAATTATTTGAAGGAGGTAGAGTATGTCAACAGAAAACAAGGTGAAAAAGATTATTGTGGATCAGCTTGGAGTAAATGATGATGAGGTGAAATCAGAGGCTTCGTTTGTTGATGACCTTGGCGCGGATTCTCTTGATACGGTTGAGATGGTTATGGCATTTGAAGACGAGTTCGGCATCGAGATCCCTGACGAGGATGCGGAAAAGATAAAAACGGTTGGGGATGCGGTAAACTATATAAAAGAGAAGTCGGCATGATCAAATCCCGCTATAGCGGGATTTGGGTAGAGCCTTAATATGAGTTCATCTACTAATTGAGCGGATCTGTATATTTTCTCTTATGTCGAATTTAATCAAACGGAAACTATGTCTGAAAAAAGAAGAGTTGTTGTAACAGGGCTTGGCCTTGTAACTCCGCTTGGCACAGGGCTTGCTAAGAGCTGGAACGGCCTTTGCGAGGGCAGGTCGGGCATAAAAAGGATTACACGTTTTGATTGCGATGGATTTCCTGTACGGATTGCAGGTGAGGTCACTGATTTTAATCCTGAAGATTTTATAGACAGGAAAGAGGTCAAGAAGATGGACACCTTTATCCAGTATGCCCTTGCATCAAGCATTATGGCTGTGGAAGATGCTGGCCTTGAGATAAATGAAGAGAATGAGGAGCGGGTAGGCGTTGTAATAGGCGCCGGGATAGGCGGGCTTCCGGCTATAGAAAAATGGCATGATATACTACGGGAAAAGGGGCCTAAAAGGGTAACGCCGTTTTTTATTCCTATGGTGATAATAAACCTTGCATCAGGGCAGGTGTCGATAAATTTAGGGGCAAAGGGTCCCAACAATGCCGCTGTAACCGCCTGTGCCACAGGCACCCATTCCATAGGCGATGCATTCAAGATAATCCAGCGCGGCGATGCCGATGCAATGGTTGCGGGTGGGTGCGAGTCAACTATTACACCGCTTTGTATAGCCGGCTTCAATGCAATGAAGGCGCTTTCTACAAGGAACGACGAGCCTGAAAAGGCGTCAAGACCGTTTGACAGGGACAGGGATGGATTCGTTGTGGGAGAAGGGGCGGGCGTTTTGATACTTGAAGAGCTTGAGTTTGCAAAGAAACGCAATGCAAGGATATATGCCGAGCTTGCAGGGTACGGTCTGAACAGTGACGCATACCATATGACCACACCTTCTCCTGATGGAAAAGGCGCTTCCATGTGTCTGAGACTGAGTTTAAAGGACGGAGAAATAAATCCGGAAGAGGTTGACTATATAAATGCCCATGGGACATCGACTTATTATAACGACCTTTATGAGACGCAGGCGGTAAAAGAGGTCTTTGGCGCCCACAGCTTAAGGATACAGATAAGTTCCACAAAATCTATGACCGGGCATCTCCTTGGAGGGGCGGGCGGCATAGAGGCCGTGTTCAGTGTGCTTACAATCGATAAAGGGGTGATACCTCCCACGATAAACTATGAAAATCCTGATCCGGAATGCGACCTTGACTATGTGCCAAATCAGGCAAGAGAGGCAAAGGTGGATGTTGTGATGTCAAACTCATTTGGTTTTGGGGGGACAAACGCTTCACTTATATTTAAGAGATTTAAAGGATAAACTAATTTTTATGAGGCATAAGATTGGATAAGATTGCAATAGCGAGCGACCATGCCGGTAGGGAACTTAAGGATGAACTGGTTGCCTTTCTTAAGGATTCCGGTGTGGAAGTTCTGGATATGGGCACTAACAGTCCCGACAGGGTTGACTATCCTGATTTCGGCATACCTCTGTCTCAAAAAGTGTCTTCAGGCGAGATAAAAAAGGGGATACTTATCTGCGGCACAGGTATCGGTATGTCGATAGTTGCCAACAAGTTTCCGAATGTCAGGGCCGCCCTTGTAAACGGTGTCTTTATGGCAAAGATGGCAAAGGAGCACAATGATGCCAATATCCTTGTTATAGGCGGAAGGGTCGTTGGCAAAGACCTTGCGAGAGAGATGGTCGATACTTGGCTTAAATCAAGATTTGAGGGTGGAAGGCATCAAACAAGACTTGATAAGATAAGTAAGATTGAAGATAAATAATTTGTAGGGGAGTTTTTAAATATGTCAATTCTAAAGGATTTTGACTCTGAAATTTACCAGGCGATAGTATCTGAAACAGACAGGCAGGAGTACAGGCTTGAACTTATAGCCTCTGAAAATATGGTGAGCAGGGCGGTGCTTGAAGCAATGGGCAACGTGCTTACAAATAAATATGCGGAGGGTTATCCTGGCAAAAGGTATTACGGCGGCTGCGAGTATGTGGATATAGCCGAAAGGCTTGCTATAGAAAGGGCAAAAAAACTCTTTGACTGTGATCATGTAAATGTACAGCCTCATGCAGGTTCACAGGCAAATATGGCCGTTTACATGTCGGCGCTTAAACCGGGGGATACCATTTTGGGCATGAACCTCTCTCACGGGGGACATCTCACACACGGAAGCCCTGTAAATTTCTCAGGACAGCTTTATAACGTTTTTTTCTACGGTGTAAGGAAGGACAACCATCGTATAGATTTTGATCAGGTTAGAGACCTTGCGCGGGAACACAGGCCGAAACTGATAGTTGCAGGCGCAAGCGCCTATCCAAGGATAATCGATTTTAAAAGTTTCAGGGAGATAGCGGACGAGGTTGGGGCTTATATAATGGTTGATATAGCGCATATCGCAGGTCTTGTGGCAACAGGTCTCCATCCAAGCCCTGTGCCTTACTCCGAGTTTGTAACGACAACGACCCATAAGACGCTAAGGGGGCCGAGGGGAGGCATGATAATGTGCAGGGAAGAGTTTGCAAAGGGCGTTGATAAACAGATATTTCCCGGCATACAGGGCGGCCCATTGATGCATATCATCGCCGCCAAGGCCGTTGCCTTTAAAGAGGCGTTGGGCGAGAATTTTAAGTCTTATCAGGAACAGACTGTAAAAAATGCAAAGATGCTTGCCGACGAACTCACTGCAAAGGGCTACGAGCTTATCTCCGGCGGCACGGATAACCACCTTCTTTTAGTTGACCTTACAAAAAAGGATATAACGGGGAAAGAGGCCGAAGCCGCACTTGAAAAGGCAGGCATAACGGTCAACAAAAATACAATACCGTTTGAAACCAGAAGCCCCTTTATAACAAGCGGCATAAGGATGGGCACGCCGGCGCTTACTACAAGGGGGATGAAAGAAAAAGAGATGAAGCTTATAGCGTCTTTTATCCACAGAGCGATTGAAAACAGAACGGACGAAAAAATCCTTGCCTCAATAGAAAGTGAGGTTGATGAACTCTGCAGAAACTTTCCCTTTTATCATTAAGCAAGATGATGCATTAATAAACCACATAAGATACTGAAAATCTTTCATTGGGACACGGATTTACGCGGCATGCTCAGCGTGTCGCGGAAAAGGCGGATAAGGATTTATAGGATGAATCAGGATCAGGCTTGAATTTTCTCTTATTTTCCATTATATTGTCTAATAGCATTAAAACATGGAATTATCAATACATATTTTTATGGTTTAATAT
>JALXFI010000320.1 GCA_027069035.1 bacterium | reverse complement strand
ATATTATTACGATCACATCTGCCGAGGGTGGGAAACTTTCTTTGTTCAGCCTGAAAAATTCACGGATTAATCTCTTGGATCTATTCCTTTTGACAGCGCTTTTAAGTTTTCTGCTTACAACAATTCCAAGTCTTCTTAAGGATGGAATTTCTTGTTTTTTCAAAATAACAGAGAAGCCATTGCCTCTGTAACGTCTGCCTTTCTCAAAAACCCTTTCAAAATCTCTTTTGTAATGGAGTTTCTCCGATCTCTTAAAGGTAAATCTACCCATTAGATAGACGAGAGGTTACACCATGCTCAAGGTGAAGCAAACTTCGAGCCTATCTCCACCGTAAGACGCTTTCTTCCCTTAGCCCTTCTTCTGTTTATAATAGCCCTGCCGGATTTTGTCGACATCCTTTTTCTAAAACCATGCGTTCTTTTGCGCTTTATTCTGCTCGGCTGATACGTCCGTTTCATTCTTATCTCCCTTGACGTAATAAAACATCTATAAAATCAATTTTAATGGCAATTGTCAAGTATTATTTGAACCTAAAAAATCCAGCGATAGCGGGATTTGAAATTGGCAATACATCTTTAACTGCTGGACTATCTTTATATATCCTCAGAGATTTTCTTTCTCACCGTACCGGTTATGTACGCCTCAAAAGAAAAATTCATGTAAGGCGTCTTGCCAATTTACCCAAAGACTTAAATCTGTTTTTGGATGAGGCCTGTCAATTATTAAGGGATTATTTTTTTGATAAAGAAAATCTCTTGTTAATGCCCTCGATTTCTCTCTCTGCATCGTTGGCAAGTTTTTTAATAGACATTTGCCTGTGTGTGAGCGCTGTGCTGAAGTACCTCTGTAAGACATTTGATATGGCGGGATAATAAGGACTCCTTGGTCTTGGATAAGCCGTGAGAAAAACATCCTGCATATCCTTAAATTGAGGGTTTACAGTAAGTATATCTTTGTGATTATAGAGCGCTTTTCTGGTTGGGGCGAGAGATGCTTTAAGCGCCAGACGTTTTTGAATCCTTGGACTTGCGAGAAACTTGATAAATTCCCATGAACGGGTTTTATTCTTTGAATAACGGCTTATGCCGAGTTGCCAGCCGCCAAGCGTGGAAAAACTTTTGCCTCCCTGGAAATGAGGAAGCCTTGCTATTCCAACCTTCCCGGCTACCTTTGAACGCTTGGTATTATTTGAAACCTCCCACGCATACGGCCAGTTGCGCATAAAAACAGCATTTCCCTGAGTAAAAAGAGACAGGGATTCCGGTTCCTGATAGTTTAGGACCCCAACAGGGGCTGTCTTTCCTATAATTTTTTTCCTTACAAAGTTTACTGCATCAAGCGCCTTCTTCTCGCCTATTAGAGATTTTCCGGTATCAGGGTCTATCAGCCTTCCCCCATTGCTCATTATAAATTCGAGCATGTCACATATCAGTCCTTCGTATTGTTTGAACTGACCCGAGTAGCCCCATAGTTGAGGGTTATTTTCTTTTTCTCCATTGACGATTATCCCTGCTTGTTCAACCAACTCATCCCATGTCTTTGGAGGTTTAAAACCGTATTTTTTGAGGAGATCTTTTCTGAAGTAAAGAAGCCCGCTGTCTATAAAGAGAGGAAGCCCGTATATACTGCCCTTATAGGTGTTGGCAAGTATAGGTGCAGGGAGAAACTTTTTTTGTTCTTCTGATGGGAAGAAATTATTAAGAGGTTCCGCCCAGCCCGCCGCAGCAAATTCAGGTGGCCAGATAACATCCATAAAAAATACATCAACGGAATCGTCTTTATTCTTTAATTTTTGTGTTAAAAGATCGTGATATTCGGTAGAGGAGTGGGGACCTACCTGTCGCTTAATTTTTATGTCGGGATGTTCTTTCTCAAATATCCTTATGATCTCATCCCAGACTTCCGGTTGATTGGGTTTCCATGTTACAAAACCGATTGTAGAGGCATCGGGTATGTTGGTTTTACTGCAACTGCTTGCCGCTATAAAAATGAGAGATAGAATAATAAGGAGAGAGTGGCGGATATAGAGAGTCATAGATCCAACCTGTTTATAAGCTTTAAAATAAAAAATACAGTCGATTTAATGCTTGCCTGAATAGCACTTTTTGCAGAGGCCATAGAGTTCTAATTTGTGGCTTGCAACCATGAATTTTTTTTCTCTGGCTACTTCTTTTTGAAGTTGCTCGATCTTTTCATTTTCAAATTCAATTATCTTTCCGCAGGAAGTGCATATAAGGTGGTCATGGTGGCCCTTATCCGGTACAGGTTCGTAACGGGTTTGTCCATCTCCAAACTGTCTTTCGATTGCAAGGCCGCATTCGGTCAAGAGTTTCATTGTTCTATAGATTGTTGCGTAACCTACGCGTGGGGACTTTTTTCTCACCCTTTGAAGAAGTTCGTCAAGACTTAAATGTGTAGAGGTTTTAAAGAAGATACTCACAATAAGGTCCCTTTGCGAGGTTTTTTTTAAGCCCTGTTCTTCGATATAACGGGCAAATATATTTTTATTTTCCCCCATTAGACCGCCTCTTTTTTGCCCCTTGATACATAAAAATTCTTACTTGTATTGTTTTTTTCTATATCGTTGTATATGCATTTTGTAGGGCATCTCTTTGTGGCGGCCTCACTTTCCTTACATTTACTGTAATTTACTGTGGCAAGGTTGTCAATTATCTCTATGCCTCCTTCAACCTCACAGTCCTTTGTACAGAGTGTGCAGGCCACACACGCCACTTTACATATCTTTCTTGCAACAGCGCCTTTGTCTTTATTCTTGCAGTATACAAAGAGTTTTTGGTCATCGGGGTGGATCTCTATAATATTTCGGGGACATGCCTCTACGCATTTTCCACAACCCACACAGGTATCATAAAAGACAACAGGTATGCTGTTATCATTTATATCAATGGCATCAAACGGGCATGCCTTTACACAGTCTCCATAACCAAGACACCCGTAGATACATGCCTTTCCTCCGCCCCCGATATTTGCCGCTTCGCATGTCTTTTCGCCTATGTACCGTGCGTTTTGAACCGACTCGTTTGTTCCTCCTTTACAGAGGACGACGGCAAGCACTTTTTCGGTATCAGGCGTGTCAATCCCAAGGAGTTTACTAAGTTTCTCTGCCACTTCTTTCCCTCCTGCCATGCAGAGATTTACAGGGACATCTCCCTTTACAACACGTTCGGCAAACACATGACAACTTGGCAGACCGCATGCGCCGCAATTTATCCCCGGTATTATGCTGAGGGCTTCCTCTATCAATGGGTTTTCCTTAACGGCAAGTTTCCTGTCGGCAATGCTTAAGAAGACGGCGAAGAATATGCCCAGCCCCCCCATTGATACTATGGAAATTAAAATTATGTTATCTGTAATCATCATCCGCTTTTTTATACCGACAGTAGTCCGGCAAACCCCATGAAACTCAGCGCCAGCATCCCTGCTATAAGAAGGGTTATAGGCGCCCCTTTAAATGATTCCGGAACATCCATGAACTCAAGTTCCTCTCTTATACCGGCCATAATAACCAAGGCAAGGGTAAAACCAACCCCCGCGCCAAGACCAAACACCACACTTTCTATAAAATTGTATTCCCTTAATACTGCAAAAAGCGCAAGTCCAAGTATAGCACAATTTGTTGTAATCAAAGGCAAAAAAATACCAAGTGCCCTGAAAAGGGCGGGACTCACCTTTCTTATAAACATCTCGACAAGCTGAACAAGGGAGGCTATGGTTATTATAAATGCGACGTATTCGAGAAACGGCACATTGAACTTTATAAGTATGTACGTGTTTATCAACCATGTAATGGCGGCTGTAAGCGTCATGACGAATGTCGTTGCCATACCCATATTAAGGGCTGTCTCCACCTTTTTAGATACACCTATAAAAGGGCATATGCCCAAAAAGTATGTGAGTACAAAATTGTTAACTATGGCCGCTGAGATAAATATAAGGATAATTTCCATAAAAAACTCCTTAATGACATGAAGTGTCAACTGTTCTTGAGCCTGTAAACTGATTGATAAGCCCGATAATGATGCCTAATGTTATAAATGCCCCTCCGGGAAGTATCATAATAATCCATGGAGTAAACCATGCTCCCATGATTTTAAACCCAAAGATACTTCCGAAACCAAGCAGTTCCCTTATAGAGCCAAGCAATATAAGCGCCCATGAAAAGCCCACACCCATGCCAAGCGCATCAATAAATGCCCTGTGTACAGGATGTTTGGATGCAAACGCCTCAGCCCTTCCAAGTATTATGCAGTTTACAACAATAAGTGGCACATAAGGGCCGAGCGCCTTTGATATAGACGGGAACTTTGCGGCTAAAAAAAGGTCGGCTATGGTAACGAATGATGCGATGATTATTACATAGGTGGCGATTCTCACCTGCCTTGGCACAAGGCTCTTTATGATGGATACTATTGTACTTGCACTTATCACAACAAATGTTGTTGCAAGTCCCATGGCAAGACCGTTTGTGGCGGAATTCGTGACGGCAAGGGTGGGACACATTCCAAGGATCTGCCTTATTACGGGGTTTTCTTTCCAGAGACCCTTTATAAAATCCTTGCTTAAAGTTACTTCTCCATCAGGGGCCATAGGTTTTTTCTACCTCCTCTTCTTTCAATGCCTTTACAACCTTTTTTAATTCCTTATTTACAATGGCGACTACAGATTTGGATGATATTGTAGCGCCTGTTATTGCCTGTATCTCATTTGGTTTTTCAGGTTTTTTATTCTTTACATAAGTGATCTCAGGCTCTGTACTAAGGCCTTTAAACTGTCCCTGGAAGGTATCTTCCGATATTCTGTTTCCAAGCCCCGGGGTTTCCACCTGCTCAAGCACCTTCATGCCGGTAAGGGTCTTCATATCATTGGCAAGACCTACCATCATCTTTATCTTGCCCTGAAATCCGGGTCCGGTTGCTACAAAGGCGTAGCCGACCTGTGAGCCGTTCTCATCGATTCCAATGTAGATATTAAACCCTTTTTTTTCTACAGTCTTATAATCCTTTGCCTCAGGCAATACAAGAAATATAGCCTTCTTAAGTTCTCTCAGCCTGTTGGCTTCTATAAGCGGCTCAGCCTTTTTGTAGACCAGCGCAAGTATGCCGCCCGAAAGCACGGCGGTGGCTGTTAATACGACAATCATCTTTATTATGCGCTTATCCAACCTTTACCTCCCCAAATATCTTCGGTCTTGTGTAACGATTTAAAAGGGGGGTTATGGCATTCATAAGGAGTATTGAGTACATTACCCCTTCAGGCAGCCCGCCGAAAAGTCGTATTATTACAACGAGAAAACCCGCCGCAATTCCGAATATCCATTGTCCAAGAGGGGTTGTAGGAGTGGTTACATAATCCGTGACCATAAAAAATGCACCAAGCATTACACCGCCCGAAAGTATATGAAAGATTGGGTCAGGGTATTTATCCGGCGAAATGAGCCAGAATATGCCTCCTGATACGAATATAGCCCCGATATATGAAAACGGCTGCCTTAAGTTTATATAACCTTTATACAAAAGATAGATTGCGCCTATTAAGATTGCGATAGCCGAAGTTTCTCCAAGCGAGCCGCTTACGTTTCCAAAAAGAAGGTTGAGATAAGGTGTCATTTGTCCCTCAAACTTCATGAGTGAAAGCGGTGTGGCGGTTGTAACACCATCGACAGGAATGGAGCCTGTAAGAGGAGCACTCCATGTAGTGATCATAACAGGGAAGGCCGCCTGAAGGAATGCCCTTCCAAGCAGAGCAGGGTTGAAGATATTGTAGCCAAGTCCTCCAAATATGTGTTTGCCAAGGCTCATTGCCACTATGCCGCCGAGAGCCGCCGCCCATAGAGGAAAGGCCGGCGGCAGTGTAAGAGCAAGGAGGAGACCCGTAATAATGGCGCTTCCGTCTCCTATGGTTATCTCCTTCTTCCGTCCTTTCTGAAAGACATATTCTGTAAGAATACAGGCAACGGTCGATGTCAGCATAAGTAAAAGCGCATTCATGCCAAAAAAATATACGCTAACACCCATTGGAGGGAAAAGAGAGAGTATGACGTTGTGCATTATCCTTGGTATGTTCTCCACAGTATGTATATGCGGAGAGGAAGACACTATAAGCAGATCGTCTTTTTTTTCTTTTATTTCAGGCACTCTTTTTCTCTGCCTCCCTTAATCTTAACTTTCCTATCCTTATCCAGTGTACAAGCGGTCTGTTGGATGGGCATGTAAATGAACAACAGCCGCATTCTATACATCCCATTCCACCATATTCCTTAAACTCTTCTGTCATATGGAATCTGCCGAAGTCCGAGAGCCTGTAGGGGATAAGTTTCATCGGGCATGCATCCACACATCCGGCACACCTTATACATGGTTTATAGAAATCCCTGATGGTGTCGCTTTCCATTAAAACAAGTATGCCCGACGTACCTTTGATAACAGGCACATCGAGTCTGCTCTGGGCTATGCCCATCATGGGGCCGCCCATAATAACCTTTTTGTTGCCTTCTTTTATGCCGCCGCATACATCTATGACATCGCTGAAGGGTGTTCCTATCCTTACCATGAGATTTTTGGGCTCTGTAATGCCGGGGCCTGTTACGGTTACCACCCTTTGAGTAAGCGGTTTTTTGTTTTGTAAGGCATTATATGCGGCAAAAGCCGTCCCGACATTTTGGACAACAACACCGGCGTCCATAGGAAGGCCTCCAAGGGGCACATCTCTGTTTAGCACTGCTTTAATGAGCATCTTCTCAGCGCCCTGAGGATACTTTACCTGAAGAGCAACTACTTGAATCTCCTTAAAATGTGCTGATTTCTCCTTTATAAGAGACAAGGCATCTTTCTTGTTTGCCTCAATCCCTATATATATCTTTCCTGCATTAACGGCCTTCATTATTGCAAGTGCGCCGTAAAGTATCTTTTCGCTGTGTTCAACCATAAGTCTGTCGTCTGCCGTAAGATATGGCTCGCACTCGCAGCCGTTTATAATGATGGCGTCAATCTCTTTATTTTCAGGGGGGGAGAGTTTTACATGGGTAGGGAATGCGGCGCCGCCAAGCCCAACAATCCCGGCGCTATGAACTGCGAGTCTTATATCCTCGGATGTAAGGGAGGAAATATCAAGTTTGGAGTTTTCCTTATTATTAAAATCATTTGATGTTTTATCGGAAATGTCTTCCGATCTTTGAATTACAATCGATTGAACCATACCGCCAAGTGGGTAGGGATATGGAGCAATGTCCGTTACCTTTCCTGTAATGCTTGCATGTACGGGGGTGGAGACAAATGCCTCAACATCGCCTATCTTCTGGCCTTCGGTAACCTCATCCCCCTTTTTTACCAGCGGCTTGCATGGACGTCCGATGTGTTGTTGAAGAGGTATTATCACCTTTTTTGGCACAGGGCAGTTCTCTATGCCCTTGCCGGAGGTAAATTCTTTATTGTAGGTGGGATGAATCCCGTGCTTAAAGGTCTTAAGATTCATATGGTTACAAATAACGCCTTTGAGTTTATAAGGACAAATCTTGGACAAGCTATCAAATTTGAAAACTAAAATCAAGCCCTAAAAAATAGGGACAGCGACCATTTTTTATTGACTCTCCTTTTTTTTTCTGATAACTATTTATTATGCCAAGAATTGCACGAGCTGTTGCCATAGGATACCCTCATCATGTCACACAGAGGGGCAACTATCGCCAGGCGGTATTTGAGGATGATGAGGATTTTAAACAATATAAGGATTGGCTCAAATATTACAGTGAGAAGTTTGGGTTGATAATATGGGCGTACTGCCTTATGAGTAATCATGTCCACTTTGTGTGTGTTCCTTTAAACAAAGATTCTTTGTCCAAAACGTTTAATTCCCTTCATATGAGATACTCGCAGTATTTTAACAATAAGAAAGAGACAAAAGGTCACCTGTGGCAGGGGAGATTTTTTTCTTGTCCTCTTGATGAGTTGCATCTATATGCAGCAATAAGATACGTTGAAAACAACCCTGTGAGGGCAAAGATTGTAGATGCACCTGAGGCTTATAAGTGGTCAAGTGTGAGAGGCCATATTATCAAAGGAAGTGACCCTGTTCTATCAGGTGTGTGTCCGCTTGATAAGGAATATGAAGACTGGAGCAAGTACTTAATGGATAAGGAAAATGAAGAGACAATTAATGATATACGGGAGAATACTCTTACAGGTCGTCCCTGTGGAGATGATGTATTTATTGGAAAGATTGAAAAAAAACTTGGTAGAAGTTTAAAGGCACAAAAACGGGGTAGACCTAAGAAAAGGTCGTAAAAATGGTCGCTGTCCCTATTTTTCCTATGCCTGACTTGAAAGGCCTCTCTGTCCTTATTGTTGACAATGACAGTTCATTGCTTGAGGACATCTGTCAGGGTCTTTCTCAGTTTGGTCCATCCATCCTAACCGCTCAAAGCTACAAAGACGCGGTGCAGACACTGTCAAGTCAGAAGATAAAGATAATTATTGTCTCCATGGGGCTAATAGACGAGGATTTTGTTTCCATGCTCAGGGATTATCGCTCAATGCACCCTGACACCTTATTGTATATCCTTGTAGAAGAGGGCTTAAGTTCGGTTGAGGCGTCTAAAGAGTCTGAGGCTGCATCTTTAATTGTTGATGACTACATAAGCAAGCCATTTGATTTTATAAGGTTTGCAAGGATGATTGAGGCAAACACAGGAAGACTGCATACCGGAGGTGCGGCGTTAACTCCCTTAAAACCGTTTATAAAGAAGATAAAACCGTATTTCCTCTTTCGTTCGCCGGTTATGCAGCGTGCAATGTTCAACCTTCCTGAAATGGCATTGTCAGACCAGACGGTTCTTATATCGGGAGAGACAGGCACAGGCAAAGAGATCGTAGCCCGTGCGATACATGTGCTTAGCAAAAGGGCGAATGGCCCGTTTGTCCCTGTAAATTGCGGCGCAATACCCGAGAGTCTTATAGAAGGAGAACTCTTTGGCCATGAAAAAGGTGCTTTTACCGGGGCATTCAGGGATAGAAAGGGAAAGTTTGAAACAGCGGATAAAGGAACCCTATTTCTTGATGAGATAGGAGACATGTCACTGAATCTCCAGGTCAGACTCTTAAGGGTGCTTGAAGAGAGTAAGGTGTACAGGATTGGCGGAGAAAAACCCATACCCGTAGATGTGAGAATCATAGCGGCCACAAGGGTAGAACTTGAGAATGCGGTCAGGGACAATATTTTCAGGGAAGACCTTTACTATCGCCTCAATGTGCTTCGAATAAAACTTCCTCCTTTAAGAGAACGGGTTGAGGATATATCGCTTCTTGCAATCCATTTTCTTGAGCGAGCCTTTAATGAGATCGGCCGGCAGGAGCCTTACCCTGTCTTATCCTCAGAGACAATTTATCTTTTTGAAAAATACCCATGGAAGGGGAATATACGTGAACTCAGGAACGTTATGACACGTATCGCTACACTTCTGCCCCGTGATACAAAGAGGATATTTCCTTTTCATATCTTGCCGCACTTAAATGATGTGTCTCAAATTTATCCTCAAAGCGTTCCTGAGAAAAACTCGACAGGTGTTTTTGTGCCTATAGGCATGCGGCTCGAGCAGGTTGAAGATATGCTTATAAGAGAAACATTGAAGCATACCGGCGGCAACAGAACTAAGGCGGCCTCTCTTTTAGGTATAAGTATCCGTACCCTCCGAAGAAGACTCAATAAGGCATAATCCTGATAGGTCATATTGGCCTACAAGGACATTGTGTCCTCCAGGCAATCAGGACACAATGTCCCACTATAAGTATAAAATTGTTTTTTATTCTTATAACCGATTGATATTTCATTATATTATAATTTGGCACGCTGCTTGCTTTTAATAAAGGCAGGTAGAAAAAAATAAAAAGGAGGTCGATGATTATGTTACACAGAGAGCTTGAAAGATTCTTTGATGACTGGGATGTTTTTCTTCCCATTCCCATGAGGAGCCTTATTTCAAGGGATAGAGATTATGGCCGTATTGATTATCCCGCTGTAAATATCTGGCTTAACGATGATGATGCGGTGCTTACCGCTAATCTGCCAGGTTTAAGCCCGGAGGATATCGATGTTACGGTCAGCGGCAAGTCGCTTACGATTAGCGGGGCGAGAAAGACCGACCTTACTGAAAAAGAGGATACCTTTTTGAGAAGGGAACGCTGGAGCGGGCAGTTCAGAAGGGTATTTGATCTTCCATTCAATATCGAGGCCGAACAGGTAAAGGCTGAGTTCAAGGATGGCGTATTAAAGGTTTCTCTGCCGCGCGCTGAGGCCGATAAGCCTAAAAAGATAAAGATTGCAGCTTAAAACGGAGGTGAGTATTATGAGTAATAATGAAAAAATAAGCAAAGTAAATGACGGCACAAGAGAGAATAAGACATCTCTTTATAATAGGCCTGAAAAGGTCTATACCCCTGCTGTGGATGTTATAGAAAAAAAGGATGGGTTTGTTTTATTTGCCGATATGCCAGGAGTCGACAGCGGATCGGTTAACCTTACTATAGAAAAGGATATCTTGACTATCAACGGAAGAGCCGGCGCTGATATGCCTGAAAATTATAAACCGACACTCTTACAGTACCACCCGGGAGATTATAAAAGGTCATTCAAGGTATCGGATGATGTTGACAGGGATAAGATCAGCGCTTCTGTAGCAAACGGTGTATTGAAGGTTGTCCTGCCAAAGGCTGAAAGCCAGAAGGCAAGAAAGATTGCGATATCCGCAAATGCGTAAAGAATATTAAAAAGAAAGGGGGTTGTTATTATGACAATAAGAGACCTTGTTCCAAGATCATTGAGAAAAAAGAAGGTTCCTGTAAGATACAGTAATGAATACAGCCCGTTGAATCTCTTTGAAGATAGGATGGAAAGGCTATTTGACGACTTTTTAAAGCCGTTTGATATCGAGCCGTTTGGAGGTTACAGAGGAGAATTTGTGCCGAGTATCGATGTGGCTGAGAATGAAAAGGAGATTACGGTTACCGCAGAGCTTCCTGGTATGGACGAGAAGGATATAGACGTTTCTGTGACCAGAGAGGCTCTTACTATTAAAGGTGAGAAGAGGGAAGAGAAAGAAAAGAAAGATGATGAGTACTTCTACTGTGAGCGCAGATATGGCTCATTTTACAGGACACTGCCGCTTTCCGATAATATCGATCTTGACAGGATCGATGCACACTTTAAAAAAGGTGTTTTAAAGATAAGACTCCCCAAAACCGAAGAGGGAGGAAAACTCAGGAGAAAGATAACTATCAATTAAAACCTGTGAATAGTTATCCGTTCTGTAATTGAGTATCTTGCCGTAGGTTTTCCGTCCTATTATTACAGGGGCGGAAAACCTATGTTTATTTTCCCCTTGCATGGATCTTTTTCCATGAATCCCTGAGAGGGACGATACGGTTAAAGACGGGGCTGTCAGGTCTGCTGTCAGGGTCCATGCAGAAATACCCCAGGCGTTCAAACTGGCAGCGATACCCCGGATTAACCCTTGCAAGAGCCGGTTCAACAAAGGCTTCTTTTATGACCTTAAGTGACGACTTGTTTATATTATCCTTCCACTCTTTGCCTTCTTCAGCATCCATCGGGGATTCTTTTGTAAAAAGATGCTCGTAAAGACGTGCTTCGGCCTTTACGGCATGGCGCGCAGAGACCCAGTGTATGGTGCCTTTTACCTTTCTCCCGTCCGGCGAATCTCCGCCGCGTGTCTTAGGGTCATATGTGCAGTGAAGCTCTGTTATCCTGCCGCTCTCGTCTTTTATAACCTCCCTGCATGTTATAAAATAGGCATAACGAAGCCTTACTTCTCTCCCTGGGGCAAGCCTGTAGAATTTTTTCGGAGCTTCTTCCATAAAATCTTCCCGTTCTATATAGAGTTCACGGGAAAAGGGTATTTTTCTTTTTCCGGCATTCTCGTCCTCAGGGTTATTTACGGCATCGAGATCTTCTTCTTTATCTTCAGGATAATTGGTTATTATGACCTTTAACGGGTCAAGCACTGCAAGATGCCTTGGCGCGGCCAAGTTGAGATGCTCCCTCAGGCAGTGTTCAAGCAGTTGTATCTCTACCGTGCCTTCGTTCTTGCTTATACCTGTGCGTTTGCAGAACTCATGTATTGACTCCGGCGTGTATCCCCGACGGCGAAGACCGCAGAGTGTTGGCAGGCGGGGGTCGTCCCAGCCCTCTACCGTGCCTTCTTCAATGAGCTGACGCAGTATGCGCTTGCTTGTTACAGTGTAGGTAATATTCAGACGACCGAACTCTATCTGCCTTGGATGATGAACTTCGAGCCGGTCAAGGAACCAGTCATATAAAGGCCTGTGATTTTCAAAGCTTATATCGCATATGGAATGGGTTATCCCTTCTATCGAATCAGACTGCCCGTGTGCCCAGTCATACATAGGGTAGATGCACCATTTTTTACCTGTGCGGTGATGTTCTGCATGCATTATCCTGTACATTACAGGGTCGCGCATATTGAGGTTGGGATGGGACATGTCTATCTTTGCGCGCAGTGTCTTTGCCCCGTCTGGAAACTCCCCGGCCCTCATTCGGGAGAAAAGATCGAGGTTCTCTTTGACAGAACGGTTCCTGTACGGGCTGTCCTTGCCGGGGGGGGTTATACGTCTGCCGTCTTTGGAGAAAACGGTTGTTCCGCGGTATTTTCTTATCTCATCGTCACTTAAGTCGCAGACATAGGCTTTGCCTTTTTTTATCAGAACAAGAGCCCAATCATAGAGTTTTTCAAAATAATCGGAGGCGTAAAAAAGACGGTCTTCCCAGTCGTAACCAAGCCAGCGGATATCCTCTTTTATCGCCTCAACGTATTCACTCTTTTCAGCGCTTGGGTTTGTGTCATCGAATCTGAGGTTGTAAAGCCCCCCGTATTCTTCTGCAATGCCAAAGCTTATGGACATCGCTTTTGCGTGGCCAATATGAAGATACCCGTTCGGCTCGGGAGGAAACCTGGTATGGACAACGCCGCCGAATCTCCCGTCTTTAAGGTCGGCCTCAACCGCCTCTCTTATAAAATCAGATGGTTTGTTCTTACTGCATTCTGTCATAAAACCCCTTTCAGATGAAAAATAGGGGCCAAGGATTCGAGGGTTCAAGTGGAAATACCGGAACCCCTGCCTCCTACTATTTTCATGGATAAATGCCTTGTCTTTAAAACGAGATTATTATGAAATTAAGATAATGTCAAGAAAGGAAGGGATTAATTTCAACAAGTATTAAAGTTATTAAAATGGAGCATTACTTCATAACGGTTTGGTTTCGTCCGCCTTCTTTCGCCTCATACAGGGCTGTATCCGCCTTCTTAATGATGGTGTGTGCATTATCCGTATCTGTGCAGTTTGCCACCCCTAAACTTATTGTTACAGGCACCTTCTTTTTTCGGCAAATGAACCTGTGGGAGGATACGGCCTCTCTTATCTTTTCTGCCATCTTGAATGCGTCGTTGCTTTGTATCTTTTCCGCTATGATTACAAACTCCTCTCCTCCGTATCTCGCCAAAAAATCAACAACCCTTATATTCTTTCTTGTGATCGAGGCAACGGCTTGTAATATAACATCGCCGCCTGGATGGCCGTATGTGTCATTGATCTTTTTGAAATGATCAAGATCGAACATGACAAGAACAAAAGGGTCTTTATAACGCTTGTACC